>CAZUCT010000240.1:10910-10992 GCA_964619285.1 uncultured bacterium
CCAATCGCGCTCCGCGATTACTACGAACCAATCGCGCTCCGCGATTACTACGAACCAATCGCGCTCCGCGATTACTACGAAC
>CAZUCT010000241.1:0-5617 GCA_964619285.1 uncultured bacterium
AACTACGACTAAAGTCGTTACTACGAACTACGACTAAAGTCGTTACTACGAACTTGCTCTTCCCAAATAGCAACCAAATTAGAAACGGACTCCTCCCAATTATATTTGCCGACGCATTCGAGACCTTTGCGCCCCATTTCTTCGCGCAAATTGTTATTTTCAATTAATAGCTTTAACTTTTGAGAAAAATCTTCGATATCCTGGGGAACGTACAAAAAACCATTAACTCCGTCTTCAATATTTTCTACCACTCCACCGGCCCTGGGAGCAATAACGGGAATTGCCGAAGCAAAAGCTTCGATAACAGTTAAACCTCGATTTTCCTTCTCGGAATTGGTAGCATGAATATCGCTATTAGCAAATAAAGCAGGCATCTTTTCTGGGGCAACTCTACCGAGTAAATAAAAATTGAGATTTAACTCCCTTAATTTCTCCTTAATTTCCTGCAACATCGGTCCGTCGCCGGCTACCAAAATAGCCACATTTTCCCAATTAACAATTTGTTTAATTCTTGCAAAAGCTTTAAGACCAAATCCCCAACCTTTATCGGGAGTTAAACGACTGGCAAAGATTAATTTTACCTTTTTATCTACTTCTGGCAGCCGGTAATTTTTAGCAAAAAAATCTTCTTGGCGAAAATTAGGACTAAACTTTTCCGAATCAAAACCGAGTAAGTTAGCATAAACAGCTTTTTTAATTCCCATTTTGACATTTTTTTTGTAAGTAATAGGGCTGGTAAACATTGTCAAATCGTAACTGTTGTAAATCCAGAGAAATATTTGTTGGAAAATGTAGCGAACTGCGGCGATGCCGGCTGGTGGGAGGGGGAAATAATCGTCGGCGTATTCGAGGAAGTTGGTGCGGAAAAAACAGACGCAGGGAATGTGGGCTTTTTTGGCATAATCGATTCCAGTTCTGCGGAAAAAACCAAAAAATAAGCGTTCCGCTTCGTCAACGTGAACGATTTCTGGTTGAAATTTTTCTAATTCTTGTAAAAGGGTTTTATAAGATTTAATGCTGACATTGCGTTCGAAATCTAAATCGAGAAAAGGGGTGCTATGTAAATTAATAACTCTGACTCCGGGAAACATATTTCCCGTGTAATCTCGCCAGTTGGGATAGACAGTTTCTAAGGCGCTATAATCGGGGCAAAAAAATAAAACTTCGTGTCCCCACTCGCTGAGTTTTTTTAGTCGATATAAGGCAGTAACGGTGACGCCATCGACTACGGGAAGAAAACCAGAAGAAATAATGGCAACTTTCATAATTAAGTTACGAATGCTACTTCACCAGAAGGAACTAATATATCAAAATACAATTGACCGTTTCGTTTTAAGCCAATAATGCCGAATCATTTTACTTTAGTAGAACTGTTACAACATCGCTGCAAAACCCGACCGGAACGAATTGTCTATACCTTTTTGGCCGACGGCGAAACCGAGTCTGGCAACCTTAGCTACGAAGAGTTGGACCGACAGGCAAGGGCGATCGCCGTCCAACTTCAACATCTCAGGGCGGGTGGAAGTCGGGCCATCCTAGTTTATCCCTATACCGCCGGCCATAAATTCATGGCGGCCTTTTTTGGCTGTCTCTACGCGGGAGTGGTGGCCGTCACGGATAACCCGCCCCGATCCAGTCAATCTCTGGTAGAACTGCAAGAACGGATCGAGTCTTCGGGGGCAACGGTGGCCCTGACGACTCAATCTCTGCTGGCTCAGATTAAATCTCAGAAACCCGGTTTTTTGGAAAAACCGGGTTTCTCCATCCCGTGGATCGCTACGGATACTATCCCCATGACGGAAACTGAGGAGTGGATAGAACCGAACCTGGATGGGGATACGATCGCTTATATGCAATACACTTCCGGTTCTACTGGAACTCCCAAGGGCGTGATGGTTACTCATAGCAATATTCTTCACAACTCGGCGGTTATTTATCAATGTTTCCAACACTCGCCAACCACTAGCGGCGTTATGTGGTTGCCGATGTTTCACGATATGGGGTTAGTTGGGGGGGTTATTCAGCCAATTTATTGCGATCGCCCCACGGTTCTCATGTCTCCCGTCGCCCTCATCCAAAGACCTTGGCGCTGGTTGGAAGCAATTTCTCGCTATCGGGCAACCACCAGCGGCGGTCCGAATTTTGCTTATGACTTGCTGTGGCGGCAGGCGACGCCAGAAAAGCTGGCAAATCTCGATTTGAGTTGTTGGGAGGTTGCTTTTTCTGGGGCGGAACCGGTGAGGGCGGAAACTTTGGAGCGTTTTGCGGAGACTTTCGCCCCTTGCGGTTTTCGGCGTCTGGCGTTTTATCCTTGTTACGGTCTGGCGGAGGCGACTTTGTTTGTTTCTGGCGGTTGGAAAGATTCTGCGCCAAGGGTTAAATATCTGGATGCTGATGCTTTGGCAGAAAATCGCGTGGTGGAGGTGTCGCCAGAAGCGGGAGGAAAGGCGATGGTTAGTTGCGGTAAAAGTTGGTTGGGTTCGGAAATCGCGATCGCGGACCCGGAAACCCTAACCTCGCTGCCAGAAAACCGAGTCGGGGAGATTTTAATCGCCGGCCCTGGAGTGGCGAAGGGATATTGGCGGCAACCGGAAGAGACGGAACGAACTTTTCGGGTTTATTTGGGGGAAGGGGAAAAGCGGGGTCCGTTTTTGCGATCGGGAGATTTAGGTTTTTTGTCGGGCGGGGAGTTATATATTACGGGTCGTATTAAAGAGTTGATGATTTTCTGGGGACGCAACCGCTACCCCCAAGAGATAGAACAGACGGTCCAGAAGTGCCATCCGGGGTTGCGCTTTGGTTGCGGCGCGGCCTTTTCTATAGAAGTAGAAGGGGAGGAAAAGTTGGTAGTTGCTTTTGAGGTGGAACGTTCTTATTTAAAGAAGTTGAAGGTTGAGGAAATAGTGGGGGCGATCCTGCAGGCAGTGGCGGAGGAACAGACTGTGGATGTTTGGGCAGTGGCGCTGTTAAAAACCGGCAGCATTCCCAAGACTACCAGCGGCAAGATTAGGAGGGGAGAATGTCGGCGGCAGTTTTTAGCGGGGAGTTTGTCTGTAGTGGGGGAATGGCGAGCTCCAGAGGCGGGGAATTTTTTGGAGCTGTTGAATTTGTAATTTTTGAGAATAGGGAATGGGGAATGGGGAATGGGGAATGGGGAATGGGGAATGGGGAATGGGGTTCTCGAAAGTCCTTCATTTGGCCATCGGCCTAACCAAGACTCCAGGCCCGACCGCAGGTTAAGAAACCCGGTTTTTTTGAAAAACCGGGTTTCTGAGATACCAACACTCGGGGTCCAACAGCTAATAAACTAGAAATTGCTTTATAATCAACGAAAAAATCAGCCAAAGGACGGCAGCTTATGACATTAACAAAAGGTCTGGAATTAAGCTTATGGTTTTGGGGTGCATTTTTCTTCGCCAGTTTGGTCGAATATTGGATGCACAGGGCAATGCACAAATTCCCCAAAACTTTTAAAACCCACACCGAACATCACGTTAAAAACACCGGCCAAGGAGTTTTACAGGAATTTCTCAGTTATGTAAAAACTTCTTTAATTGCTTTTTTACCGCCGTTTTTATACTCTTGGCAAGCGGGAGTTGCTTGGTTTTTGGGAGCGATAGTTTTTGCTGCTTTTTCAGCCTACGCCCACCAATTACAACACGATAATCCGAGATATTGTGCTTGGATGAAAATGCCGGTGCATTACGTTCATCATCGGTACAATCAATGGCATCATAATTTTGGTTTGGGAGTAGATTGGTGGGATAAGATTTTTGGTACTTATAAACCTGTGGAATGGTTAGAAGAAGCTGAGGAAAAATTCCCCGGTGGCGGTTATTTAGAAGTTAAATGGCGCTAATTAGGGCTTGCTGTCGGGAACCAAGAACTTACCGCTTTTTGCTAATGGCTAATAGAATCATGGCTAATTGCAAGTTACAAAATTGGTAAAAATCGACCCAAAAAACAATTAATAATTAGGGCTTGCTGTCGGGAACCAAGAAATTACCGCTTTTTGCTAATGGCTAATGGCTAATGGTTAAGATTAGCAATTAGCAATTAGCAATTAGCAATTAGCAATTAACAATTAACTAAATTATCTCGAACGTAAGCGCGGAAAGATTTCTCTGCTGCAACTTCATCTATTTTAGATTGCGCTAAAAATTCATAAAGTTTTTCTTTCTTCACTGCGGGAAATGTCGGGCTTTTTTCTACTTCTAAATATTGCCGATTTTTTAGTCGATAAATGCGTAAAATTTCCCCGTTGTAGCGCCAAAATTCGGGTACTCCCATGCTGGCATAAAGACCGAGTTTATCGATGTCGGTGTGAGTAATATCTATTTCAACGATTAAATCTGGGGGAGGGTCGCGGGTTAAGTCAACGGTTTTACCTGCGACTTTTTCTTGATTTTGAATGTAATAGCAATTATCCGGTTCGGCACTTCTATCTAATTGGGGATAGTCTAAAGTAGTTGACCCCATTGTTTTAATTTTCATCCCCAATTCTACTACTAAAATACGGATAAATAATTCAATCAGTCTAGTAGCAAATTCGTGAGCTTCTAAGGGCATGGTAATTTCTAAAGTTCCTTTGTCATAAGTTAGTTTAGCAGAGCGTTGCTCTCCCAGGGCGTTGAGAATTTGTTGGTATCTTTCCCAATTGAGGTTATAGAAAACAACCCGTTTTTCTGGAAGAGAAATATTTGCAAAATTGACAGTTGTAGGATTAGCTGTGCCGACCATGATTCTCTCCTTTTAACGAACTTTTAAAATGATAGCATAGAAAAACTTCCATCCAGAAACCCGGTTTTTTGAAAAAACCGGGTTTCTTAACTTAAGAATCAAAAAACCGGGTTTCTTAACTTAAGAATCAAAAAACCGGGTTTCTTAATTTAACAATTAACTAACCGCATACTCGGTAAACTGCCTCATATAAGGGGAATGATATCCCAAAACAATATCTTCTTTGGGAACTCCTAATGCTAACAATTCTTCAGCGACGCCGACTTCGGTGCCGTTGTATTGGATCCAGATTTTTCCGTCAATAATATCGAAGTGCATAATACAACCATAAATGCGCCGACTGTCGTCCCAACCCACGCGAAATAATAAATAATTGTCTCCGTCTCGATGGAAAATTAATTCGGTTCTGACGTCTTCGACATCTAGTTTGTATTGACCGTATTCGGAAATGACTTTTTTAATTGCTTCTCGGTATTTGTCTAGTTTTTCCATTGAACTATTACCTCCTTATATCAATTAACAATTAACAATTAACAATTAACAATTAACATAAGTTTAATTTAACCGACTGACAACTCCCAATTATATCGCCCTTGTCTTAATATTGATTAAGAAACCCGGTTTTTTCCCAACCGGGTTTCTCGCCACCCTATCTAAAAGGTCGAAACCCGGTTTTTTTGCCAACCGGGTTTCTCGCCACCCTATCTAAAAGGTCGAAACCCGGTTTTTTGCCAACCGAGTTTCTCGCCACCCTATCTAAAAGGTCGAAACCCGGTTTTTTTCCCAACCGGGTTTCTGGGCACCCTATCGGTCGAAACCCGGTTTTTTCCCAACCGGGTTTCTGGGCACCCTATCGGTCGAAACCCGGTTTTTTCCC
>CAZUCT010000241.1:5717-10961 GCA_964619285.1 uncultured bacterium
CGGGTTTCTGGGCACCCTATCGGTCGAAACCCGGTTTTTTCCCAACCGGGTTTCTCGCCACTCTATCTAAAAGGTCGAAACCCGGTTTTTTCCCAACCTGGTTTCTGGGGGGCGAGTTAGCCGGGGGAAAAGAAGGTATTGTTAATGACGAACCCCCACGCAAAAACTCCCATAAAAAAAGAAGTCACATCCACTGGATGCGACTTAATTAAGTTGACGTTTGAGTTACGATCGGGCCCTAATTACCTACGAGTTTTGCTTGCGGAGTTTGCTGCCTGCTAATGCCAAACCGATTAAACCCAAACTGACGATGCTGGTAGGTTCGGGAACGTCAACGCCAGGCTCAACAGGTGCTTCAAACTTGGCTTTCATCGCCATACCGTCGTTGAAGCACTCGTGCAACAGAGTGATGAGGGCATTGCCTTCTGGCAACTTACTGGCATCGAACTTAAATCCAAAGGTCTTTTCTTTGCTAAAACCAGAACCGCTAGTACCGAAGTCGAGACCTGCGAGATCGGTTGCGCTCAGAAATGCAAAACCATCGCCAGCAACTTTGGTTCCAGTTTCAATCACGTTTTGGATGCTGTGACCGCCGTCTTCGTATCCACCGTTAAAGGCAGTCAGATATTCTTGGGCTTCGTCGGGAGTTAAATCTCCAAATCCTACAGCTCCACTTCTGTTTGCAACATAATTCTCGTAGGCCTGAAATCCCGCATGACCGCGATTCGTACTCGTTACGCTTTTAGCGCTGACATTCTCATAGAGACCATTTTGCGTGCTGCCATTGCCAGTATCGTTAGGGGCAAAGCGAACTGCAAATAATTCCTCGGCGGCGCTGGCATCTTTGAAACTCTTGTCGCTGAAGTTAAAGAATAAGTCGCCGTAGCCAACGCCGTTTTTTCCAGCAAGATCGAGGTTGCCGTGAATGGCAAAGTAAGCTTGACCTTCTACTACTTTGGCTGCCATGCCAAACATTTGATAGTCGCTGTTGAGACCAACGCTATTGCCTGTGGTACCGTCCGTGGCGAGGCCGCCGTTGATGTCTAAGTCTTGGACGATCTGCCAGTCGGTATTTAAAGTTTTAAAACCACCTGCTAATACTGGTTGTCCGGCTACTAATACGGTGGAAACTGTAGCGACGGTTGCTGCTAATAAAGTTTTGAAGTTTAGAGTTTTCATTTGATTTAATCTCCAGGTTTTTTAGTTAATTTATTGATGAAGTAGTTTGGTTTTTTTAGCCCTTTTGTCTATCTGTTATTAGGATAGCTCTTATGGCTTTCTCAGCGCATCCGTAATGCTGCTGAATTTTTGCTATTGAACGGGGATTAGATTGATTTTTATTTTTATCAATAAGGTACAACTTACCCAATAATCCCCCCCACTAAAAGTACAACTTACCCAATAACCGCCCCACTAACAAACTTCTATTGCTTAGTAGTTGTTTGGGAGGCAAAGCCTCAAGCACCCTTCGTTTTTCAGATTCACGGAGAAGTTTTTAACCTCTTTGCTTATCTGTTATCAGAATAGCTGCTTTTAGTTTGTAGCCGCATCAGCCATTTTGCTGAATTTAATTTGCTACTTAGGCGCGAACTAAATTTATTAGTTTTTTTAAAGGAGGTAGAGTTGACCTCTAGTGGTCTCGCGTAGCCTTTTATTGCACCCCTGATATTTTTAATCGTAACCAGAACCCCTCAACTTCCGCAAGGCTTTTTTCCCAACTTCATCAAAACAATATAAATACAACCAGAGTTAAAACTCCCTCAAAATCAGCCTAAATCTTTATCCCTAATGACTTTCATCGGGTTCCCGCTTCAATTGGCGATTATAAAGTTATTGTAAAGTAGGCTACTTAATCTCGATGGAAGAGCGATCGCGCGTTACAATCTTAGACTTTTTTTATCCCTAACCCATTGATTCAGTCCAAACCTGGCATAATTTAAAGGATTCAAACCCTCATATATTAATAAGTATGGTTAAAGCATTAGTGGTCGGCAGCGGTGGCCGGGAACACGCGATCGCCCGGACGCTACTCCAGTCGCCCTTAATCTCCCAAACCTTCTGCACTCCCGGCAACGGCGGAACCGCCACCCTCCCCGGTTGCCAAAACCGCCCCATCCCCGTCACCGACTTCGAGGCCATAAAGCAACTCATCGCCAGGGAAGACATCTCTCTGGTCGTCGTCGGCCCCGAAGTCCCCCTGGCCCAGGGTATTGTCGACTATCTCCAACAGCCCAACCTTAAAATCTTCGGCCCTACTAAAAAAGGGGCCATCATCGAGGCCAGTAAATCCTGGGCCAAAGAGCTAATGTTAGAAGCTGGCATCCCCACCGCTAAGGCGGCCATGTTCAGCAGCGCCGCAGTGGCCAAAACTTATGTAGAAGAGGCCCCTATAGTAGTAAAGGCCGATGGCCTGGCCGCAGGTAAAGGTGTCATCCTGGCCTCAACGGTACAAATGGCCCATCAAGCGATCGACACTATTTTTGAAGGAGAGCTTGACAATAGTAACAGTTTTGTGGTAGTAGAAGAATTCCTCAGCGGTCAAGAAGTCTCAGTTTTGGCCCTGACCGACGGGCGAACGATTCGACCCTTAATCCCGGCCCAAGACCACAAAGCCATCGGCGAAGGAGACGCGGGGCCTAACACTGGGGGCATGGGGGCCTGCGCCCCGACTCCGATCCTGACACCGGAGTTGAGCGATCGCATCCAAACAGAAGTCTTAGAACGAACTCTGGCCGCCCTGCAAAAACAAGGCATCGACTATCGCGGCGTCCTCTATGCCGGCTTGATGATTTCGCCAACGGGAGAACCGAAGGTGTTGGAATTTAACTGTCGCTTTGGCGATCCGGAGACCCAACCGATTTTATCCCTGCTGGAAACGCCCCTGGATGAGTTATTGGTTGCTTGTTGCGATGGCCGTCTGGCAGAGTTACCCCCCATCCGTTGGCAACCGGGAGTCGCCGTTTGCGTAGTCTTAGCTTCTGGGGGTTATCCCGGCAGTTACGAAAAAGGCAAAGTCATTACCGGCATCCCAGAAGCAGAAGCGTTAGGGGCCACAGTATTTCACGCCGGCACCAAACTCCTCGACACCGGAGAGTTAGTCACCGACGGCGGGCGAGTCTTGGGAGTGACTGCGGTGGGAGAGACTTTCGAGGCAGCAAGGGCGAAAGCCTATTCCGCCGTTGACTGCATCCACTTTGAAGGGATGTACTGTCGGCGAGATATAGGCGGGCGAATTAGTTGGTAGTTTGTAGTAATCGCTTTAGCGATTTAGATCGTAGTAATCGCTTTAGCGATTTAGAACGAGTCATATTAATTAACCAGAATAATGACTTTTTTTGATAAGGAAAAATACGACCGAACAACCATTAGTTTATTTGCCGGCGCTGGAGTTGGCGATAAGGGATTTGAGGCAGCAGGTTTTCGATTTTTACTTCATAACGAAATTGAAAAAAATCGCGCTGCTTTAATTAAAACTAATTTTCCCAATTCTCGCGTCCTCGAAGGAGATATTTCTAACTTTGAAGAAAAAATAGTAGGAATTGCTCGCGAAATTCTGGGCGGCAAAGAATTATTTGCCCTAGTTGCAACTCCTCCTTGTCAGGGTATGTCGCCCAACGGATTAGGTACTATTTTAGCCAAAGTTAGAAAAGGGTTACGTCCTCAATTAGACCCGCGCAATCGATTAATATTACCCGCCTTGAGAATAGCAGCGACATTAAAGCCTAAGTGGGTTATTTTTGAGAATGTATCTCGAATGTCTCATACAGTTATCGAGGATGAAAATGGCAATTTAAGACAAATTTTAGAGTTAATTCCCGAATATTTGGGAACTGAATATGTGGGAGAAGCAAAAGTAGTTGAGTTTGCAGATTACGGGATTCCCCAACGGCGAAAAAGGTTAATTACGGTTTATTCAAAATTATCTTTTGCCAGGAAAGTTTTAACAACAGGAGGTTCTTTAATTCCCAGCCCCACTCACGATAAATTAGCTAAAAATAATCTGGAAAAATGGGTGACGCTTAAGGATGCTATCGGAGAATTTCCCGAATTAGATGCTAAGACTGCTAAAACGGCAAAACATCCGAGTTTACCTCTTCATTATGTACCCGTATTAGATGCGGAAAAATACCAATGGATTAGCCACACTCCCGAAGGTGAATCTGCTTTTAACAATCAATGTCTGAATCCAGATTGTCGCTTTGAGAATAACCCCATACATGGAGCTTCTCGCAATAGTTTAGGAATTAATCGAGCTAAAAAAGATACGCCTTTATATTGTCTCAAATGCGGTGATTTATTACCCCGTCCTTTTGCTAGAAATACCGATGGAAGTTTGAGAATTATGCGCGGTTATACCAGCGCCTATAAGCGCATGAGTTGGGATTTACCCGCGCCGACTTTAACTAAAAATTTGAGTTTTCCTTGTTCTGATAATAAGATTCATCCAGTACAAAATAGGGTGCTTTCTTTAGCTGAAGCTTGCCAATTGCATTCTATCTCCGATTTTGATTATCGGTGGGGCCCTTTGCTGTGGAAAGGGAAAGAAGTAAAACAGGCATCGGATAGTTTAATTAGAGAGGCGATCGGCGAAAGTATTCCCCCGAAATTTATGTATTTACTCGGTCGGCATTTTCTGGCTATTAGTAAAGGTCAATTAGTGCCAAAATTAGAACAGAAAGCGGGTACATCCCAATTTTTAAGAGAACCAATAGTTAAATGCTAATTGCTAAATGCTAATTGCTAATTGTTAATGGCAAAGCAATAAGCGGTTGGGAAATAAATTTTCTCTCTTCTTGACAAAACACCAGATGCTTCCCAGAAAGCGGTGCAACTGGAACTGTTTTCTCTCAGTAATTTTTAACAGTCAACTCCCAGCTTTTTAAAAAGTATGCAATTTTGTAAGGTAAATCGCTTATGTACGCAATTAAAACGCTACCCCTGGCGTGACGGGAGCATCTCATATTTGCAAAAATAGAAAATTTTGTAATTCCTCTTATTTATTGCTTTGCCATTAACAATTGACAATTGACAATTGACAAAAGCATTGAATTGTAGGTTTTCTTCAAAATTGAGATGCACCCGGCGTGACTTAGTTAAAATTAACTCTATATGGGCTTTTTTACCTAAGCAAAACGTCGAATATCGCTAAAGCGATTACTACGAACCAGGAAAATCGTAGGTCGGGCTCCGTGAAACGCAACCCAACAAGTCGGTACCTTATTACTACGCAAGTCCTAAGCAAAA
>CAZUCT010000242.1:0-10929 GCA_964619285.1 uncultured bacterium
TAGGGTGCGCATTGCGCACCTTACAAATTTTGGGAGCAAGTCAGTAGGGTGCGCATTGCGCACCTTACAAATTTTGGGAGCAAGTCAGTAGGGTGCGCATTGCGCACCTTACAAATTTTGGGAGCAAGTCAGTAGGGTGCGCAATGCGCACCTTACAAATTTTGGGAGCAAGTCAGTAGGGTGCGCAATGCGCACCTTACAAATTTTGGGAGCAAGTCAGTAGCAATGCGCACCTTACAAAAGCTTTTTTTGTTGTTAACTAAGTAGGGTGCGCAGTGCGCACCTTACAATTATAACTTAACTCAGAAAATGGTCGATAAAAACCAACTTTTTTATGGCGACAACTTAGAGGTTTTACGCAAAGATATTAAAGATGAATCCATCGATTTATGCTACATAGATCCGCCCTTTAATTCTAACCGCAATTACCATCAAATTTATCATAACTCCGGTAACGAAAAGAACTCTCGATCGCCAGCTTTTATCGACACTTGGACTTGGGACGATTTCGCCAACCAAGGTTTAACAGAAATCCTCGAAAACTATCAAGGCAAATTTACCTCCCAAAGCATTGATTTAATCGCGGGTTTAACTAAAGTTTTAGGCAAAGGTAGTTTGCTTGCTTATTTAATTAGCATCACTCTGAGAGTGGTAGAAATTTATCGAGTTTTAAAACCGAGGGGGAGTTTTTATTTACATTGCGACCCCACTGCCAGTCATTATTTAAAGTTGGTATTAGATGCGGTTTTTTGCAGTCAAAGGGGGGAATTTATTAATGAGATTATTTGGTGTTATAAATTAGGTGGCAGGCCGAGAAAAGGTTTCCCAAAAAAACACGATGTCATCTTTTTATATACCAAAACTAATGATTTTAATTTCTTTAGCGATGCTATTAGAGTTCCTTACGAAAGCGATGGCGGTTATGTTAAAAGCGGCAGAAAAATTGTTAAAGGTAAAGAGTACAAAGTTAATCCACTAGGAAAAGTTCCCGAAGATTGGTGGTTTATCTCTGCTTTAAACAGGCAATCTAAAGAACGTCTGGGTTATCCAACGCAAAAACCAGAAGCATTATTAGAACGTATTATTAAAGCAAGTTCTAACGAAGGAGATACAGTTTTAGATGCCTATTGCGGTTCTGGAACTACCGTTTTTGTTGCTAATAAATTAAACCGCCGTTGGATAGGAATTGATATGAATGAGGAAAGTATTAGTTTAATTATCAAGCGTTTTGAGAATGCTTTTGGTAAAGATGTTTTAGAAAAAATAGAGATTAGTAAATAACAGAATAGAATCAGGAAATAATAATGAAAAATCAACTTTTTTATGGCGACAATTTAGAGGTTTTACGCAAACATATTAAAGATGAATCTGTCGATTTATGCTACATAGACCCGCCCTTTAATTCTAAGCGCAATTACAATCAAATTTATCATAACGTCGGCAAAGAAGATAGATCTCGATCGCCAGCTTTTATCGACACTTGGACTTGGGACGATTTCGCCAACCAAGGTTTAACAGAAATCCTCGAAAACTATCAAGGCAAATTTACCTCCCAAAGCATTGATTTAATCGCGGGTTTAACTAAAGTTTTAGGCAAAGATAGTTTGCTTGCTTATTTAATTAGCATGACTCTGCGGGTGGCAGAGATTTATCGAGTTTTGAAACCGACGGGGAGTTTTTATTTACATTGCGACCCCACTGCCAGTCATTATTTAAAATTGGTATTAGATGCGATTTTTTGCAGTCAAAGGGGAGAGTTTCAAAACGAGATTGTTTGGTGTTATTCAATTGGCGGTAAAAGTAAAAAGAGATTTGGCAGAAAACACGATGTAATTTTATTTTATACTAAAGGCGATCGCTACACTTTTAATCCCAAAGGTGCTGCCATTCCCAGAAAGCAAAATTCCCACATGAAATTAAAAACCGATGTTGACGGGAGGCAATATCAAGAGAAAAAAGACCGGAAAACGGGAAAAGTTTACAAATACTATTTAGACGAGGGGAAAATTGCTGAAGATTATTGGACGGATGTCGAAACTTTAAACAGGGAAGAAAAAGAACGTCTCGGTTATCCAACACAAAAACCGGAAGCATTATTAGAACGCATCATCAAAGCTAGTTCTAACGAAGGAGATACAATTTTAGATGCCTATTGCGGTTGTGGAACTACGGTTGCCGTCGCCCAAAAATTAGACCGCCACTGGATAGGAATTGATATTACTTATCAAAGCATCAGTTTAATTTTAAAACGTCTCGAAGATGCTTTTGGTAAAGGGGTTTTAGAACAAATAGAATTAAATGGCATTCCTAAAGACATGGACTCTGCGGTGGCTTTAGCTAATAAAAAAGACGACAGAACCCGCAAAGAATTTGAAAAATGGGCTATTCTTACCTACAGCAATAACCGGGCAATAATTAATCAGAAAAAAGGGGCGGATGGGGGTATCGATGGAGTGGCATATTTTCAAGGTGAAAAGGGAGAACCAGCAAAGATTGTTTTGCAAGTAAAATCGGGAAATATTAAATCGGGATATCTTCGCGACTTGCAAGGAACGATGACTTCAGAAAGTGCAGATTTGGGGATTTTTATTACTTTAATAGAACCGACTAAGGCAATGTTAACTACTGCCAAACAAGCGGGAATTTATCAAAGTAAGTTTTATCGTGGCGAAAGTTTTGATAAAATCCAGATAGTGACGATTAGGGAAATATTAGAAGAGCAAAAACGCTTAGATGTTCGTCTGGGTTTTGAGGTTTTGAAGTCTGCCGAGAAGCAAAAAGAGGTAGGAGGAAAGCAGTTAAAGTTAAATATTTTAAATGAAGAAGAATAACAACGGTCTAGAAACCCGGTTTTTTGGAAAAACCGGGTTTCTGAGATACTCGGGTTTCTGAGATACTAGGAAAGATTTGTGTTGTTGGGTTCCGTTTCACTCCACCCAACCTACAGACTACAGACTACAGACTACAGACTATTCCCTATTCCCCATTCCCTATTCCCCAAATACAGTGAAACTACAACAAAAAGCTCAATTTTTCAATCAATTAGCAGCATTGCTGAAAGCAGGTATCCCGCTGCAGCAAAGTTTAAAGATGGCAGCTCCAAAAAATAATCCTGCCTTCAAAAACTATCTGCAAAAAGTCAGCCAAACCGTAGGTAAAGGAGAAGATTTAGCTACAGCTTTAGCAATTTCAAATCGCTATTTCGATAAATTTACAATTAACTTAATTAAAGCCGGTGCCGCCAGCGGCGCTTTAACAGAAACTTGTCAGCGTTTGGCAGAAGATGCCCTCAAACAACAAAGCTGGAGAAAAAATTATAATTCGATTTATTGGGCAATAATTACAACGACTTTTAGTCTTTTCTTGCTAACATTAGCGATTTTAGTTAAATTAGGTTTGTTACTGCCGGGTTTAATCGTAATTTGCCTATTAATAACCGCTTTATTATTTAATTATCGAAAAATTCTTCCCAAACTGCCCTTAGCAGGTAAAATACTCGAAGCCCGTCTGATGTTAAACTTTAGCGAGTTAAGCTTGCCTTTGAGTTGCGGGGTTCCGATCGTGACGGCTTTGGATTTGGTGCGAGGTTTGTGTGCCAGCAGCCGCGATTTTGCCAGCCAAGAAATGGCCGTTGATTTGAAAAGAGCCCGACAGCAAGTTAAAAAAGGGGCTACTCTCAGCGAGAGCTTGCAAGGTAAATTACCGCCAGTGGCAATGCAGGCTGTTGTTACAGGAGAAGAGACGGGCCGTTTGGACCGGGCCTTAGAAAAGTTAGCCGAATACTATCAACGAGAGTTGGCAGAAAATCTGGTCAAATTAAAAGGGATGTTAGTGCCCGTCAGTATTCTAGCTATGGGGGGAGTTGTGGGACTGTTAGGTTATGGAGCGATCGCCACCTTAATTAATTCTTTGCCAGATTAAACTCTGGCTGGGGAAGGTCGCAAGCCAGACCTAAACTGTGGTATGAAACAGGCTATATTAAACTTTCAAATTGGGGTTTTTAGCATGAAATTAGGAAATTATTTCCGCATTCCAGGAGTATTTCTGGGAGCAATGACAGGTGTTGTTCTTACTGGCACTGTAGCCGTTGCTGCCGAAAGAGTAGTAGTTAATGTTTTTGGAGGAGGGATCCAAGCTCCCGTTAAGGTTGCAGATCTTGAGACATTTGCCGAAACTGGCAAGAAAACTAAAACCATCGCCCAAGCAGTAGGAATATCCGATGTTAACCCCGACACTATTCGGGGGTTGATGACTTTAGAACTGGGAGTAGATGTGGCCCAGTTGGCAGATGCTCTTTACAGTCGGACTGGCGAAACCGTTACTAAAAGCATCGGTCAGGTTATTACCACTCGCAGCGGTTACGAAAGCGATAAGGCTTTGCGGGCCGCTATTATTCTGGCGGCTGCAGATGATGGTAGGATTTCTTTTCTGGAAGTTCTGCAAAAATATCCCACCAGCGATATGTACATCCAGGTGGATAAGATTAACGAAGTTGTTGCCAGGGTAGAAGACCTCCTCGAAAATCTCCAAGACTTATTTAGGTAGTTGGGATTATTGGGGAGGAACCTCTGGAGTTTCTGAAGTCGGTGGGGCAGTTGGGGGAACTACTGCTTCTATGTATTGACTGTCTAAAAGAAAGGCTCCTTTTTCAAAGCGTATTCCCCAATAACCTCCGGGCCGCCGATCCAACACCGTTCCTTCTTCTCCCAAGCGAACTACGTTTGGGGGACGAAGCATGGGCATGGGTTCGGCGGTTTTGACGTAGGGAGGTTGGGCTACTAATTTTACTCTCTGACCGATGGTGAATTGTTTTTCTTCCATTTTTTTAAAACTCTGTGGCAGAGGACTGACAAGTTTTAATAATAGGAGCGATCGCTCTCAATGGGGCGATCGAATTTTGTAACCAATTGGTGACATTTTCTGCAACTCCCCACAGGGGCCCTCAAAATTTGTAACCAAATTGGTGACATTTTCTGCAACTCCCCACAGGGGCCCTCAAAATTTGTAACCAATTGGTGACATTTTCGGCAACTCCCCACAGGGGCCCTCAAAATTTGTTACCAAATTGGTGACAAAATCTTAAATTGTCACCAATTTGGTAACAAATTTTATTCAAAACCTCCCAACCCCTTGACGCACTAAAATAAGAACAGTCTCGAAAAGCTGGAGGTTGAAAATTATGGCTACAAGTCGTCGCGTTTCTAAAGTCGCTTCCTTAATCAAAAGAGAAGTCAGCCAAATGTTGCTCCAGGGCATCAAAGACGATCGCGTTGGTATGGGCATAGTCAGCATTACCGATGTCGATGTCTCTGGAGACCTCCAACACGCTAAAATCTTCGTCAGCATCTATGGCACCGATGAAGTCCGGGCCGAAACCATGGCAGGTTTAAAGTCCGCTACCGGCTACGTCCGCAGCGAGTTAGGACGTGTTATGAACCTCCGCCGCACTCCAGAAGTCCTGTTCGTGGAAGACCGTTCTTTAGAAAGGGGCACGCACATGATATCTCTGCTCAACAAACTTTCCGAAGAACGGGAAGAACGCGAACGCGAAAACCCCGACTGGGATGCTGAAGATTCGGAAACTTAGCAATTTTTGCTAATTGCTAATTGCTAATTGCTAATTGCTAATTGCTAATTGCTAATTGCTAATTTGCCCATTCCCCATTCCCCATTCCCCATTCCCTAAAATCAATGCCTCTCTCCTTAGCAGAAAAAGTCGCCCAGATGGTTGTAGTCAGAGCTTCCGGGCATTTATTTGACAGCCAAATTCGCTACCCCGCCTGGGAACCGCCAGCAGCTAAACTCCAACATTGGATAAGCAACCTGGGGGTTGGTGGAGTGTTGTTAGTGGATGGCAGCGCTGCGGAGTTGGCGGCCCGGACTCAACAATTACAGTCTTGGGCGAAAATTCCTTTATTGATAGCTGCGGATATTGAAGAAGGAGTGGGACAGCGGTTTGCCGGGGCGACTTGGTTTCCGCCGCCAATGGCGATCGCTACCCTTGCCCGAGACAACCCTACCCTCGCTGAAACTTACGCGGAAAAAATGGGTGCGATTACCGCCAGAGAAGCAGTAGCTCTAGGTTTGAACTGGGTTTTAGCTCCGGTGGTAGATGTTAATAATAATCCCGACAACCCAGTAATTAACGTCCGCGCTTTTGGGGAAACTCCGGCGACGGTTAGCAATCTGGCAACTGCTTTTATTCGGGGGGCGCGGCAATATCCAGTGTTAACTACGGCCAAACATTTTCCCGGTCACGGGGATACGGCCGTAGATTCCCATATAGATTTGCCGGTGCTGCCCCACTCCGAGTCTCGACTGGCAGAAATCGAATTGCCGAGTTTTGTGGAGGCGATCGCTGCCGGGGTTGACTCGGTGATGAGCGCTCATTTGTCTATTCCTGCCTGGGATGCCGATCGCCCCGCGACGCTTTCTCCCGAAATTTTGACTCGCCGCCTGCGGGAAAAATTGGCTTTTGGGGGGTTAATCGTGACGGATGCTTTGGTGATGGGGGCGATCGCTCGTCGCTACGGTATCGAGGAATCTGCAGTTTTAGCAGTGGAAGCGGGGGCCGATATTTTGCTGATGCCACTGGATGCGGAGATAGCGATCGATGCCGTCTGCGCGGCGGCGATCGCCGGACGTATTTCAGAACAACGCATCGATGAATCTCTCCGACGTATCGAGCAGGCCAAAGCTAAGGTTTTTCCAAAAAAGGAAATGCCCCAGGAAGTTTCCCCGAATCCTTCTTATTATTTATGCGAACAGTTAGAACAGCTAGAGGCCCGAGAGACTGCTGCCCAGATTTTGCGCCACTCCCTACGATGTGGCGGTTCGCTGCCTTTGGGGCCGGGTGAAGGAAAGTTGCGCAATTTAATTTTGGTTGACGATCTGCTTAATTGTCGGTTTTTGGGGCATCAGATGCCAGCGATCGCCATTCCCAAGCAACTTGGCTATCAGCTTCAAATAATAGATAGCAACTCTCCGAGTTTTGGGGCGGGCTCTTTATCTGATGATTTTGCGGCGACGATGCTCCAATTGTTTATTCGGGGCAATCCTTTTCGACAGCTCGGCAGCGCGATCGAAGTAGCAAAAGAATTACTTAAGAGATTGTTAAGAAATTCTGAACTGTGCGCCCTGATCGTTTATGGTAGTCCTTATACCTTAGAATTATTTGTTTCGGATTTGCCATCGGGCCTTCCTTATGTATTTTCCTACGGTCAGATGTCTGAGGCCCAGGCCATAGCCCTTGAGATTTTGTTTGGCAGCCTTCCCCACAAAGAGAATTAAGAGCGAATAATATTTTTTTCCTGACCGAAAATTCTTGACAAATTAATACAGAAGGTGTTAGGCATCTCGCCCTTTTTGTGACAATAACCAAAGGGGTTCGATCTGCTATTTGGCGATTATTACCGAGCAAAAGCTCCATCATAGCTTAGTTTCATCCTTTATTGGTAGAGACTTGGAGCCAAACCTCAAATTTCCCCTATCCGCCCCTTAACCCCTCTTTTGGCCCGCAGCCACCACAAATATTTAGATTTGATGACATTTGTTGTTTTTATCAAAAAAATTTAACAAATTGTAACTTTCTATACTGAAAAAATTAATGTTTTAATTATGAGTTTTTGATTTATATTGTTAATAGCAGCAAAAATTACTCAAACAAGGCCACAAAAGCGATTATGACTTACACCACAGTTCAATACTCATTAGACGTAATCAAAGACGAAGCACGAGACCTCGTGCATAAGGGCGTCCTTAGTCGTCAGCAACCGATTTACACTCTCTGCCAATACATTCCCGCTCGGGAATGGGCCTGCGTAGAAGGGGAATTAGAAGAATGCAACTTTTTACTACGAGATAGATTAGCCGACTTAATAGGCGATGAAAAATGGGAAAATGACTAAACTTCTTGCAGTTGTAGGCAAGAGACAAGAGGCAAAAGGCAAAAGTAAAGAGATTTTGAGGAAAAATAGACCTCAAAAGATTTTGGACATGACTTTTGCAAGAGAGCTACTAAAAAGAAGCCCTACTAGGCCAAATCTAATCGGCGGTCTAGTAGGGGCGCGTCTTTACTAAAAATAAGACAGGATATTAGAATTAGGATGGAGAACTAATTCTCAGGTTGAGAATCTTGATAGTGCTGTAATTCTGTCCTCAAAGCAATAATTTCTGCAGTCAACTCCTGAAGTTTTTGCTGTAAATTGGAGCGAGCTGCATTATCGTTAGTTGTATTTCTGGGGAAATCGGAAAGATCGTTTGAATTACTGCTACTTTCACTGCCCTTCTGGTTGAGCATATTATCTACAAAAGTCCGGGCTTCCCGCTCGGTAATTTCTCCTTGGGTTGCCCACTCTTCGGTTAGTTGGCTAAAGTCCATGGAATTAAAATTGGAATTTAATTTTTGCAAATTTTCGTCGCGTTTATTGGGATCTTGCAAGGTTTCTACCAGGAAAGAAGCAGCGCCCAAACTCGTGCGAAATCCTTTTTGTACAAAATCAGTTACAGTATTCATTGGTTTTGCTTATTAATACGATTGGTAGGAAACTTACGAGCTAGTTTTAATCCCACGCTCCTAAGTTTCTTATAATTTAACAATTTACAAACTAAAACCCGGTTTTTGCCGATCGCCTTCGCTCCTTATGGTAGCTCGACCTTGCAAAAATCTGGTTTTTAGAAACCGGGTTTCTTTTAGAAACCCGGTTTCTTTGTTATTCTTCGCCGCCTTGGAGTTTTAACAGGGCAAAGCCACCGGCCAAACCGATTAAAATGACGACAAAAGACAATATCGCTGCATTAAAGATTTCACCAGCCATTCCTTAACTCTCCTGGATTGATAAATTGCGTTTTAGATTAATTTAAAGTTTATCGGGAGCAAGTCAGTTTTGTCAAAAATAGAAAACTTGGTTTCCAACCGCTTATTGCTTTACCATTAACCAGAACGCAATTAGCAATTAGCAATTAGCAATTAGCAAAAATCGTTAAGTTCTTGGTTTGCTTCAAAATTAACCTACACCCAGTTTATCTTGCTTTGGTATTGGAAAGAGAAAATATGCGGCCTCGTTTAGCTATTACTTTAGGAGATCCGGCGGGCATCGGCCCCGAAGTTGTGTTGAAGGCTTTGGCCGAACCGACTATTGCTGAGAATTGCGACTTTACCATAGTCGGCACCCAGAAGGTTTTAGAACAAACCTATCAACTTTTGGGAGACCAACAACCTCTGGCAAACCCAGAAAGTCTCAACATTTTGGATGTTGGATGGGATGGAGATATCCTCCCGGGCAGGGGGAATGGGGTTAGTGGGGGGTTGAGTTTTGCTTATTTGGAGGAGGCGATCGCCCGAACTCTGGCAGGAGAGTTCCAAGGTATCGTCACGGCCCCCATCGCTAAGAATTATTGGCAAGCGGCGGGCCGCGATTATCCCGGTCAAACGGAACTGCTGGCGGAACGGGCCGGAGTCGATAAGTTTGGGATGCTGTTCGTGGCCAAGTCTCCCCACAGCGATTTCGTGCTGCGTACTCTTTTAGCTACCACACATATTCCTTTATGTCAAGTACCTTTGGCTTTAACGCCAGAATTAATGAGTTTAAAATTGGAATTATTAATAAGTTGTTTGCGAGAGGATTTTGGGATAGAAAAACCCACTGTTGTTGTGTCGGGTTTAAACCCTCATAGCGGTGAGGATGGGAAGTTAGGAAAAGAGGAGAAAGAGTGGTTAATTCCTTGGTTGAAAAAAGAGAGCGATCGCTTCCCAGAAGTACAATTATTAGGACCGGTTCCCCCAGACACGATGTGGGTTAAACCGGGTCAAGCGTGGCAGGGTTTAAGTAATATTAAAAATACTAAAGCAGCGGATGGTTATTTAGCATTGTATCACGACCAAGGATTAATTCCGGTGAAATTAATGGCTTTCGATTTAGCAGTTAATACTACTATTGGGCTGCCATTTATTAGAACTTCTCCAGACCACGGAACTGCTTTCGATATCGCGGGAAAAGGGATAGCCGATGCTACGAGTATGAAAGCAGCAATTGAGTTAGCAATTGAATTATCGCCTTGTTCGTAGTAATCGCTTTAGCGATATAGATGTGTTTGGGTGCATTTCAGTTAGGGGAGCAAGTCACCTTTGCATATTTATTTTCTCTGAAATTATCGAGAGAGAAAAATTACAAAACTGACTTGCCCCCATTTCAGTTAGCGTGTAGTTAGGACTTGCGTAGTAATAAGGTACCGACTTGTTGGGTGGAGGTTCGCGCGAGCCCGACCTACGATTTTCCTTCATCTGGTAGTTTATTTTTGCGCGACTCCTTAGCGTGTAGGTCGGGCCGAAGTGAAACGAAACCCAACATTGTTTTATTAACACAATTAACAATTGCGCATCTTATTATTTAAGTTTTTTGTAAGGTGCCCATTGCGCACCCTACTACTTTAAGAGGATTTTGAGTTATGGATTTCAAGAGATTGAAAAAGCAAATGAATCAAGTTATTGTTCAAGTTCCCTCTATCAATACCTATGGTTTAATTCCTTGGGATTCGTCTTCATTCGATGATATGCAGAATGATTTATTTAACAGCTTAGAAGAGTTTTATTGGTGTCAAGAGTGGTTGAAAAAGTGTCAACTTAGAAAAACATTTAATACTAACCATAGTAGTTACAGATATAAGCATATGGCAGAGGAGGATTTGCAAGTATGTCAGTAACGGAACTTTTATTGCTGCTGCGATCGCTCTACAAATTCCTTATAAACCTACCTCTTTAAATTCTCCAAATATTTATTTGCCCATATCAGAAAAATGTTTTGCCAGGGATACTACGGGGCGTTTTTATTTAAAAGAAGCTCCTCCTGGTAGTAACACTAAAAAATAATTGAGTTATTAGTAAGGTGCGCATTGCGCACCCTACTAGCGCAGCACAGCTAAAATTAGTAA
>CAZUCT010000243.1:0-10893 GCA_964619285.1 uncultured bacterium
AACCAATTGGTCGTAAACTTTATCGTTGGCAAGAGTACAAATTCCATCCATATTTAAGAAAGTTGTTTGAGATTAAGAGGGAGCAAGTCAGTTTTGTAATTCCAGAAAAACCTGGCAAATTTGCAAATATGACTTGCACCCGATTAAGAGTAATTCCTGGCATTAGAATTAAAAATTGACGGTTATCTAAGTTTATTTTCAAATATCTCCAAAGTTCTTAACAGAGAAACTGCCGATTGATAAGCTTCTTCTGTAAGTTCTGCTTGCTCCTCCGGCGTATCCACTATTTCATCGGCCAGCAATCTCAGAGAACCAATAATAGAATTGAGATAACCGCGAGCTTCGTAGGAAGCTTTAGATAATACTTGCTCGTCAACATAACTGTCTTCTTGACCCTGGTCGGCAAATTGTATGGAGTAAAGGCGACGATAATAACCGTCTTCTTTTTGCAAAAGTTCCGTATGGGTACCAACTTCCACTACTTCTCCTCGCTCTAAAACGGCAATTGTATCCGCTTTTTGAACCGTTGAGAGGCGGTGGGCGATAACTAAAACCGTGCGATCGCTACTTAAGCGATCGATCGCCTCCTGTACCAGACGTTCTGAAACGGTATCTAAAGCGCTGGTAGCTTCATCCAAAATCAGTATCTCTGGTTTTTGCAGTAAAGCTCTAGCAATAGCCAGTCGTTGCCGCTGACCTCCAGAAAGCATCACCCCGCGATCGCCTATTTCGGTTTCCCATTGCTTCGGCAATTCCATAATAAAATCGTAAGCATTAGCCTGTTTGGCTGCATTAATTATTTCTTCTTCTGTAGCGTCGGGGCGGGCGTAAAGAATATTATTTTTTACGGTGTCGTTGAATAAAAAAGTCGTTTGACTGACTATTCCCATTGCCTGTCTGAGACTTTTGAGATCGAACTGACGCAAGTCAATACCATCTATAGTTATGGAACCAGAGGAGGGGTCGTAAAATCGAGGCAGTAAATCGGCGAAAGTTGACTTACCCGCCCCCGATCCCCCTACTAAAGCTAAAGTCTGACCTTTAGGCAAATACAAATCCGCTTGTTTAATCACTAAATTACTATAACCCGGATAAGAGAAGGAAATATTATTAAAATGAATTTTATCTTTAAAACCTTCAAAAGGTATGCAACCGAACTCCATAATTGGTTTGTTATCTCTTCTCCATAAGTCAAAAGCAATGTCAAAACTTGCCGACCCTTTAGCGATTTGATTTCTAATTCCATTCAGACCGGAAACTACAGGTAACAAGCGAAATAAAACCAATAAATAGGTAAGGAGAATAGCAGAAAGATTGGCGAGTTGGCTCGCAAACAAATATCTACCTAGAACTAAAATAAAAATTATAGTAATAATGCTGGTAACTTCATTTATCGGCTGAATTAATGCCGAATTCATTTGAGCTTTTAGGGCAATATCTTCTATAGCCAGCATCATTTTTCTAATTTGCTGATATTCCCTAAGTTCGCTACCAACAGATTTAATCAACCGCATCCCGTTCAGGGTTTCTATTACTTTGACTGAATAGGTTTTTTGTTCTCTATTGAGAAGATGACCGATTTTTTTAGAACGACGAATTATAACTTGATTTATAGCAGCTATTAAGGCAACTAATCCAGAAGCAATAACAGTCAGCTCCCAAGACATCGAAATTAGGATGCCGATAAACAAGAAAATCGTTATCCCTTGACTTATTAAGTCAATATAAGCATTAATAGTTAATGTAGTTTGAGCGGTATCCGACCCCAAACGTTTTGTTAAGTCTCCTATTTTTGTTTTGGTATAAAAATCTATATCGGCATCCATCATAGTCTGGAGCATTTCTGACTTGATGGTATTTGTCAAGCTGCGAGTGAAAGAAACGGAGACCAAACTCCTAACATATATGGTTAAATTTTTCAGAATAATAGTAAAGATTATTGCCAAAAGCATTACCAATAGACGATAAGCTTCTGGTACTGCCTCGAACGGAGATAGCAAAAATTTAATAATAGCTGGAGAACCTTCTATCTCAATTGGTTGACCGGTAATTTGCAGGACTACTGGTACGATTAAAGCAGTATTAACTCCATTAAATAATGCCCCAGAAAATCCCAGTACGATATTGCTAATAATTCTTACTGGATAGCGGCGAATAAAATTCCAAATAAAGTCTTTTGAAGACATAAAAAATTTTCCTTTTTTTTAATACTTAATTGTTAATACTTCTCGATTAAACCAGATAAAATAGTTGCCATAGCATCAATGCTATAGTATTTGACGCATCTTTCCCTTGCTTGTTTGCCTTTGGTATTGGCTGCATTTTCATCGTTAAAGATTAATTTAATTTTTTCGGCAATTTGTTGTGGCGAACTAGGTTCTACTAAATAACCGGTTTCTCCTAAAATTTCGGGAATATCTCCTACTTTGCTTGCTATAATCGGTTTTGCCATTGCCATACCGTCGGTTAATTTTAAAGGAAATTGAGCTTTTGCTGCTGGAGTATCTCGCTGGGGAACTACTACAATATGGGCTGCTGCTACAATTGCTGGCATCTCGCTAGCGGGATGTTTGGGCATTTTAATAATTCTATTGCCCCACTTTTCCATCAATTCTCGGTCGTAATTATCGTAAGGACTGCCACCGACAATTACTAGCTTAAGGTCCGGTTCGTCGAGATAATCTAAAGCCATTAAAACATCTTCGACACCTTTATATTTTCGCGGCGCCCCGGGAAACATTAAAATGCGATAATCTTTAAGGTTGTAACGCTCTCTACTGGTTTCGGGTTCGTAAAGAGAAGGGTCAAATAAGGAGATATCTTTTCCATTAGGTAAATAAACTCCTCCAAAACGTTCTTTTAGAAATTGAGTATGGAGGGTAATAACATCTGCTTTGGGAACTAAACTTTCGCTCCATTTGAGATAAAAAGGATGGTCTGGCTGTCTGAACGCTCCATCTGGTTTCAAAATGTCTTTTGCTAATTTTTTAATAGTGGGTTTATATTTCCATTTGTCGCCACCATACCAGCTTAATTCCCAATCGTCTATGTCTAAAAAAACCGGGCGATCGCTCTGGATTTTTTTTAATAAAGCTAAACCCAAACTGGTAGGTTTTACTTTATAAGCATAAATCAAATCTCCAGAGATTTTATCTAAGAGTTTTTTTGCTGAAAGTAAAAATTTTGGATAGTTTTTATGAGCGGCGATCGCCACGATAGGAATCTCCGAAATCGAAGCTATTTCGACGTTATCCTCACCGACAAAACCGATAATTTCTACTTCGCAATTAAGTTTTTGCAGAGCTTTAGCGAGTAAAAACGGGCGGACTGCTCCTCCCCATCTTCCCGCCCCGCTGCTGGATAAGTCGCTAGCTATTATAGAAACCTTCACGGCGATCGATATTCTCCCTCAAACACAATTAACAATTAATAATTAACAGGCAAGATACCTGTTCTACAACCCAATTTCCAATTCCCAAAACCTAATTAAAACGACCTGCTGCCACATCATTTTTAAACTTTTCTAACCTAGTTTCTAGTTCGACGGTTAGGTTTTCTATCGTATTATCGTCGCTTAAAGTAGGTTCTTGTCTCTTAATAATATCCAGCATTTCTTCTACGGTTTTCCTTTTATTAAACCAATGAGTAAGAGATGCCATAACTGCTGCCCTACTGCCGCGAAGGCCGCGAAGGCCCTTAATGCCGTACTGGGGGGCGAGGTCGCGCAATTTCATCATGCCTCGGGGTTGGTATTTTACACCGATAGATTCGCACCAATCCAACCACTTAAAGGGAAGAAGCCTTTCTAAATTGGTATGAACGCAAATCCAGGGAACCCTAAAAGCTTCTGCTACTATTGCGCCGTGCATCGCTTCTGCTAGTAAAACTTCCGTTTGAGCGATCGCCGTTAGCACTTTTTCTATCGGCCAGCGAGCGTCGATATAGTTAACACCCGCTCTTTCGCATATTTCGCTCCAACTGTTATTACCATCAATCGATTGGGTGAAGTGAGGGATATAGCTAAACTTATAAATTTTCGGCAATGTCGGTTTAAATACCCTTCTGACGAGAATGCCCCCGTCAACAACTGCTAAATCGGGGGACAAACCAAGTTTATAAGCAGACAAAGGGCCTCTGACGCCATAAATCGTCCAATCATCGGTAATATTTGGCGGCCCCGCAGCATAGCCATAGCCGCTACTAAAAACTACAATTTTCTTAGCATTAGGAACCCTTTCTCGTACCAGATTATTCATCACGGTTCCCAGCCCTAAAAATGCCGTTTCTTCATTCTCATCCAGCAATCCTGGCATCAATTTTTCCCACAACCATAAATTGAGTTCGTCTCCAAAATTTGGTTGTTTCTCGTTCCTTCTGTAAAAGTAAAGTTTCATTTTTTCCCCCCCATTAATTGTGTTGATTTTCAAAGTATTTATCCACCGCTTGATTTATTTCAGACATAAACCTAGCAGTAGAAAACAGGTTTTTCCGTTCTGCCAGATATCCACGAATTTCCTTCAACCTCTCTATATTGCTCAAAAGTGCAACTACTTTTTCTACTGCTTCTTCTGGATTACCGAATAATAAATCTTGATTCTCCGTTCCGACAATTTCTACTTGTCCTCCCTTATTTCTAACAAAAGGAACTGCACCTGCTTTTACCATCTCTGCTATGGAAATTCCAAATGGTTCTGGTTTGTAGTGAAAACCATACCTACAGCGGGTAAGCACTTGAAGGTAATCTTTGTAAGGAAGGTTTTCATATAATGTCACCCATTCTGAGTTTTCTTGGATAATTTTTTTGAGAAATCGCTGATATTTTAAAGCGTATATTCCCCCTCCTCCACCAGTCAAATAGAGTTTGATATCGAAGCCTTTTTTCCTAACTTTACTTAAGATTGAAATTACTTTATGGGGTTGTTTGGGTTCTGTTAATCTACCGCTGCAAATAAAAGTATTTTCTTTTTCTTCCCAAGCAATATCTGGCAATTCTGCTACTACAGGGGGATAAACTACTATGGGTTCGACGCCGTAATTTTTTTCAAATCTTTGGGCTGTAAATTCTGAATTAGCTAGGGAAATATTGCTTTTCATTTTTTCTGAGGAAAAATTAGAGACTTTCTGATAAAATTTACCTTCATCTAAGACTCCAATCCAGTGTATGTATTGAATTCCTTGGTTTCCTAAATCCGTGGCATTATAACCTGAAATTGCTAGGTCGTATTCGTCACAATGGTTTTTTAAATAACGGATGAGGAGATGAAAGAATAACATTCTTATTTGAGCGTTATTAGCTCTTAAAAATTCTGTAGTTTTCCTCAAATTTTTGTTAAATAAAGCCCTAATTTTTACGGTTTCGTTACTGAGTTGAGTTCCATACATGGAGTTCAACTTTTCTAAGTCAACTTCAGAAAATGTAAAAAGAGTCAGATCGTATTTATTTTTTAAAGCTTCTAAAATCCACAGACCTACGCTTTCTGCTCCTCCACCCGCAAAGTTAGGATAAAAAACCGCTATTCTTTTTTTTACCGAGCTTGTTTCTGGGCTATAATTCATAATTAATACTTGACTGTTGGTAATGGAATTTTGCTAACCCCGATAATCTTTGTAAAAACTGATTTTTCGCTTCGCTTCAAAATACCAGATGCATACTATTTCTCTATTTCTGTAACTCGCCAGTTTAACTTTAAATTAATCCAAAAGTTCCAGGCTGTAACGGCAGCGATCGCCACTAACTTCGCCCCATATTCATTTAAACCCAGTCCCACTGACAACAAATTTACAATCGACACGTTCAATACTAACCCAGCCAAACAAATTAAATTAAATTTTAACAATCTTTTTAATCCCTTCCGCCAGCCTCCCTGGCGACTGGCAATATCCCCAAACGTCCACAGGTCGTTCCACAAGAAATTATTGACAATAGCCACTTCCCCGGAAAGCATGGCACTCAGACTTAAACCCAAACCCAGTCCCTCCCTGAAGGCGGAAAACATGGCCATATCGACCAAGATACCGCTAAATCCTACTACTCCAAACCGGATAAATCGACCTAGAGGCCAACAAGCCCAACGCAACCTCCACAAATGCCGGACATATTCGAGATATTGTTTCCAGCTTACCTTACTTTCTCCTTGGAGCCTTTCCTGAAATACATAGCCCACCTCGCCGATCCAACGAATTTTACCCCGACCTAATACTTCGATGAGAATTTTATAACCTATGGGATCTAGGTCGATATCGGCGATCGCATCACGACGGACCATAAAATATCCACTCATCGGATCTGAGACTCGGGCGATCGCTTCGGGAAACAAAATCAACCCCAAAATTTGCGCCCCCCGAGATAAAAACCGCCTCGCAAAATTCCAATTGCTAACCCCTCCCCCTTCAAGATGACGACTGGCAACAGCTAAATCTGCACCCCTTTCCATCTCTGCCCAAAGCTGCCATAATGTCTCTGGTGGATGCTGTAAATCTCCATCAATTACTCCTAATATTTCTCCTCTGGCAACTTGCCAACCTCTAATTACTGCTGTGGCTAATCCCCGTTCTTTTTCCCTTCGCATTACTCGCAATTGGGGATATTTAGATGTTAGTTCTAGCGCTACTTTCCAGGTGCCGTCGGGGCTATTATCATCTACTACAATTAATTCGTATCTATTGGGAATTGCGCGTTCTAGCAATTCCCTTAATTTTTCGATAATCTTCTTCAGATTTTGGCTTTCATTGTAAGTCGGAATTACCAGAGAAAGGTACTGTTTTTTTAAATAACTATCTGTGTAATTTGAAAGTAGTTTTGGTATTTTTAATTGCCCTTTTGGGGCATTTACCTTGCCGCAATGATGGTTCATTTGGGTTGTTGTTATTTTTTTCCTCAAATACTCTAGGAAATCACCGATTAACAATTAACAATTAGCAATTAGCAATTAGCAATTAGCAATTAGCAAAAAGCGGTAAGTTCTTGGCTTTATTCAAAATCGAGCTGCACTTTATTGTATTTTTGTAGTATTTTCCAAATCTACAATTTTTATTTTGCCTATCTGAAAGTAATCTAAAATGCGATTTATTTGACGCCTATCTTCTTCGGTAATTTGATTTTCTGACAAAATAGCGTTAGTTAATTCTATGTGTTGGCGGCGAGTTATTTTACCGCTCGTCATAATTGTCTCGATCGTTTGATTAACGGTTAACCCCGATTTATTTTTCGCTGTTGATAACAATCCACTTTTCATTAGTTAATTTTCTAGGTAAAATTGTTTGTAATAATCTAAAAGTATGGCAAGATTAAAGTCAAGAGGTTAGAGGTTTAATTATGCAAGTTTATCGGTTGCCGGCACTTTCTGACAACTATATTTTTTTACTTTACGACTCAAAACGCCAAATAGCGGCCGCAGTGGATCCTGCAGAAACAAGGCCCGTTTTGCAACAGTTGGACCAACTGGGGGCGGAGTTGGTGGCAATTTTCAACACTCACCACCACCACGACCATATAGGGGCCAACCAAGAGCTGCTGCAAAGGTTTCCCAAACTAACGGTTTACGGTGGGGCCGAAGATAGGGGCCGCATACCGGGACAAAAGGTGTTTTTAGCAGAGGGCGATCGCGTAGAATTTGGCGATCGCCCCGGCCAAGTATTCTTCGTCCCCGGCCATACCCGCGCCCACATCGCTTACTATTTTCCGGCCACCAGTCCCGATGAAGTCCCAGAATTATTCTGCGGCGATACTCTCTTCGCTGGAGGTTGCGGCAGGCTTTTTGAAGGAACGCCAACTCAAATGGTGAGTTCCCTAAACAAGTTACGCCAGTTGCCGGAAAATACCCGCGTTTGGTGCGCCCACGAATATACTCTAAAAAATCTCCAATTTGCCATCACTGTTGACGGCCAAAGCCCGGACTTGCAAAGTCGGTTTGCAGAGGTGAAGGCGGCCCGCAGTCGGAACGAGGCCACGGTCCCTTCGACTATTGGCGTGGAGAAGCGGACTAACCCCTTTATGGGTTGGGATAGAGCTAACCTCCAGGAAGCTGTTAAAAGCAAAGATCCAGTCCAAACTTTTGCCCGCTTGCGGGGGATGAAGGATCGGTTTTAAAGGTTCATTGGTATCCGGTGAAACCCGGTTTTTTTGAAAAACCGGGTTTCACGACCTGCCCTCTATTCCCCATTTAGAACTGTAGGTTGGGTGAAGTGAAACGGAACCCAACAATAAGTAGGAGTGCCAAATTAATTAGACACCGAACAGACAAGATGTCTGTTCTACGGGAAAAATTTTCTGCAAATATTTTTGCCTACCTACTTAATTATGTATTTTATGAGATTTTAACTTTTGGAGAGCTCTGAGTAATTAACCATTAACAAGAACGCAAATTGTAGTAAAATTAAGAGTTCGACTCAAAAATATAGGTAAAAAGTCATGTCCAAGAGACTTCAAGTAGTTTTGAATAAAGATGTAGGTAAACTGGGAAAAGCTGGAGACGTGGTTGAGGTGGCCCCCGGTTATGCGCGTAACTATCTAATTCCCCAACAAATAGCGTTGCGGACGACTCCCGGCATTCTCAAACAGGTGGAACGTCGCAAGGAGGAAGAAAGAAAGCGCCTTATAGAAATAAAGCAACAGGCAAAAGCTCGCAAGACTGCCCTGGAAACTATTGGCAGATTTACTATTCCCAAACAGGTTGGGGAAAACGAGGCTATTTTTGGTACGGTAACGGATCGAGAGCTGGCAGATGCAATTCTGCAAAATTCGGGGCAAGAAGTGGATCGCCGTGGGATTACTTTGCCGGATATTAGCAAACTCGGTTTCTACAAAGCTCAGATTAAATTACATCCAGAAGTGACTGCCGAAGTGGAAATTCATGTAGTGGCGGGTTAAGGTTTTTTTGAGTTCCCGTGGAATAGGCATGGAGATGTAAGAAACCGGGTTTTTTTAAAAAACCCGGTTTCTGGTGAGAGAGTTAGCTTTGTCACAATAATAGGGTGGGCGATCGATTTCTAAATTGTCTTTCTGAGATAATTTGCCGTCGCCCACCCTAGAATTTTTTTAATGGGCAGTAGAAGATCGGTTAAGAAACCCGGTTTTTTGAAAAAACCGGGTTTCTGGGATACTGAGAGTTTCTTGACCTGTTTTCTATAAGTTTTTCTAACAGGCAAGATGCCTGTTCTACAAATTAGGGTAATTAAAAATGGTAAGTTCGGGAAAGGTTCAAATAAGCGATCGCCTCCCTCCCCAAAATATCGAGGCAGAAGAGGCTATTTTAGGGGGCATTCTTTTGGATCCGGAGGCTATTAGTCGAGTTTTGGAAATGTTGCGCCCGGAGTTTTTTGCCCTTCCTTCCCACCAGACTATTTATCGGGGGATGGTGGAACTTCACCAACAGGGTAAACCGACGGATTTAATGACGGTAACTACTTGGTTGGGCGATCGCGATTTATTAGAAAAAGTTGGCGGACAAATTAAACTTGCCAGCTTGGTAGAAAGGACTATTTCGGCTGTTAATATCGACCAATACGCTGCCTTAGTTGTTGACAAGTTTTTGCGCAGAAAATTAATTCAAGCTGGCAATGAAATAGTCGATATTGGCTATCAAACCGCTATAGAATTAGAAACGGTTTTAGACTCGGCAGAACAAAAAGTTTTTAGTCTCACTCAAGAACGTCCCCAACAGGAATTAGTCTCTATTTCCGAGACCTTAGTTAATACTTTTCAGGATATCGAAGACCGTAACGAAGGGGTAGCTTTACCGGGTCTTCCTAGCGATTTTTACGATTTAGATGCGATGACGGGGGGTTTTCAACGGTCCGATTTGATTATTGTGGCGGGGAGACCGTCCATGGGGAAGACGTCTTTCGCAATTAATATCGCTCATAATATTGCCACTAAACAAAAATTGCCGATCGCTATTTTTAGCATGGAAATGTCTAAGGAACAATTGGTGCAAAGACTGTTAGCAAGCGAGGCAAAAATTGAGAGTAATAGACTGCGGGCGGGCAGAATTAGTCAGAACGAATGGGAACCATTAATTCAAGCGATCGGTACTTTATCGGAACAGCCAATTTTTATCGACGATACCCCTAATATTACCGTTAACGAAATGCGTTCTAAAACTCGCCGCTTGCAAACAGAAAATGGCGGTGCTTTGGGATTAATTTTATTAGATTATTTACAATTAATGGAAGGTAGCGGCAGCGATAATCGCGTTCAAGAATTATCGAGAATTACTCGAAGTCTGAAGGGTTTGGCGCGGGAATTGTGCGTGCCAATTATTACTTTATCTCAACTTAGTCGCAGCGTGGAGACTAGGACGAATAAACGTCCGATGATGTCGGATTTGCGAGAAAGCGGCAGTATCGAACAGGATGCCGATTTAGTTATTATGTTGTATCGAGAGGAATATTACAATCCAGATACACCCGATCGCGGTATTGCAGAAGTTATTATTACTAAGCACAGAAACGGGCCGGTAGGTACGATTAAATTGTTATTCGATTCGCAATTTACTAGGTTTAGAAATTTAGCAACTCCCAGACATTAAGCTAGCTAATCTTAAGAAACCGGGTTTTTCAAAGAATACCTTCGCCAGCATCGAGATTTAAGAAACCGGGTTTTTTGAAAAAACCCGGTTTCTGGCGGGGGAGGAACGCCATTTTCTTGTAGGTATTTTTATTTTGGCGAAGGTATTGTCAAATAAACCCGGTTTCTGAATCAAAAAATTTGGGAGCAGGTCAGTTTTGAAGTTTTCCCAAAGACTTAACGCTTTTTGGGAATGGGGAATTGGGAATGGGGAATGGGGCCATCGTTACAAGTTAACCAAAAAAAGGGAAACTAAAAGTAGGGTGCGCAATGCGCACCTTACAAGTTAACCAAAAAAAGGGAAACTAAAAGTAGGGTGCGCAATG
>CAZUCT010000244.1:0-3143 GCA_964619285.1 uncultured bacterium
GTGCGCCGCACCCTACGGGCTCTGGGTTGGTGCGCGGTGCGCACCCTACGGGCTCTGGGTTGGTGCGCGGTGCGCCGCACCCTACGGGCTCTGGGTTGGTGCGCGGTGCGCACCCTACGGGCTCAACTAAAGGATATCCGCACTTTCGCGCCCCACTCTAAGTTTAACTTAAGTTCGGCGCTGCCGCCGTTGGCTGCAATTTCGACCCAACCGTGAGAACCGACAAGACTAACTAACTCCCCCGGCAAAGTGTCGGCGTAAGTATTGCCGCTAGGTATGTTTTCACCGGCAGCGATCGCCCCCCAGTTTTTCCCCCTCACCTCCCCGCCGGGAATATTCGTAATTAAATTGCCGAAACCATCTATATATTGAATGCAACCTTCAATCCCTTCTGGTTCCCGACTCGCCTGGGGCAAGGGCAACCTTACCAAACTGGCGGGGTCGATCGCTTCTCCCAACTCTTCTATAGCAATCCCGCTGGCAAGACGAGCCCCCGCCGGCGCGAAAATATCCCGACCGTGGAAAGTGGTACTCGGTTCTGGAGTTCGCCAATATTTTCTGTTCGTCAGTTCCACCGCCGAAACAACTTTTTCCTCCAAAGTCTCCATAACCCCGCTGACAATGCCGTTATCCGGCCCCACGAAAAAACCTTTGGTTAACCTAAGAGCGATCGCCCGCCTCCGACTCCCCACTCCCGGATCCACTACCGCCACATGAACGGTTCCCTCGGGAAAATAAGGATAGGCGTTCGCCAAACAATATCTAGCCGCCATCAAGTTTTGGGGCGGTATTTGGTGAGTTAGATCTATTACTGTCAATGTCGGGTTAATTCGAGCGATCGCTCCTTTCATCACCCCCACATAAACATCCTTTAAACCAAAATCTGTTAATAGCGTTATCATTTTCTTTGGGAATAGGGAATGGGGAATGGGGAATTTAGCGGGTAACAGGCAAGATGCCTGTTCTACGATTCCCCATTCCCCGTAGAACAGGCATCTTGCCTGTTCCCCATTCCCCATTCCCCAAAATCACTTTTTACCTTTACCAAATTTCACATCCTGCATGGAATTACCAATACCTTGAACGACACCCCTGCCAATTAAACCGATACCGCGTCCTACTACTTGGGTCAATACATAGACAACGCCGCTGCCGATAAAAGAAACCACCGCCCGAACTCCTGGGGCGATCGCATCTCTAGTTTCCAATATCAAAGTTACCGTTAGCTGAAGCCCCGAAAGTTTTGTCAATTCTTGCCGTCTGGGGGCATAAATTAAGACCTTTTGAATGCCGCGATCGCTTACCGCCAACAACCAAAAATTACTTTCAAAAACCGCTTTCGGTTCCCCAATATATCGATGCCAGCGATAGCGCCAAGACAAACTATTTCTAAAACGCTCTATTTCCCTAGTAGAAATTAAACTGCGATCGTAAAAACTCCTTTTGAGCTCTTCCACATCTGCCAAATTATTTAACAAAGGCTGTATCGCTGCATTAGCTATAGAAATTATCAAATTTTGTAGCAAAGCCTCCGCCCGCTGCATGGCTTCTATAGTGCCCGGTGCGAAAGAAACATTATCTATTATTAAAGGAAACTGAAATAATAAATGATTTAAAAACTCCTCTACCAAAGGTATTCGATCCAGAATAAACTGTCCGACTATGGGAGCATCTCGTAACAACAGCGGTACTACTTCGATACCTTTATCTTCCTCAATATCGGTGAAAAAAACATTACCTTCGATCGCCCTAAGTCTATAAGATTTCCCCAGAAAATCCGTTAAAGTTTCTTGCCATAATTTTTTGAGGATATAAGAGCGTTTTTCTGATAATTCCGTAGGTTTAATGCTAGACAAACGCAAATCGTCGATAATCTCTTCTAACTTCTGCAAAACTAGATAAATTAACTCTCGTTTTTTCCCCACTCGCAAAATATCAATTTCTAACGGCATTCCGCTCAAATTAGCCAAACTACTAGACTGCAACCTATTAGCAGTAGCATTAAACAAAACCCCTTGCAGTTCGCTACTGCGAACCGGATAGCGAACTGCCAGGGCCGACTCTTGTTCGAGCGCTAAAAGCTGTCCGGCCTTTTTGCTCTCTTCTGTTTTACTATTATCCGTCTTGGGAGAGGTATCGCGATCGCCGCCTTCACAATTCGTGCTTCCTTCGTTTTCCCGTTCCGGCGAATTGGGCAACAACTGACTTACCAACCAACGAGCACTTACCAACTCCCGGCGGCGGCCCCGAGTAATAGCCAAATTTAGCACCGAAGTCAGGTCGTTTTTATCAAAAGATTGCTGGCAACCTTCCAAATCCGAATTTGCTTCCGAGAGAGCGCGATCGATTTGTCGCAACCCCGACTTGCCCAAGTGGCACCGGAAATCGTTCAAAACCCTAGCTGTTTTGCTTTTCAAAGACCAAGTTTTCGTCGGTGCTTTTGTCGCTGTCAAAGCTAGCAAGTAAGTTTCCTGCCAATAACTTTGACCTCCACCCACCTGCCGAATGGCAGTCACTAACTCCGTAATAGCTACCCCTTTGGGGCAGTAACCCTCTACCCCCGCTTCTCGAACTGCGGTTAAAATCCAAGAATCTCGCAGTCCCGTCAGCACTAAGAGAGGAAGGTTAGGATAGAGAGTTTTGAGTTGCTGGCAGAAGGCGATGCCCTCCTCGCCATCGTCCAACCCTAAATTCTTGCTTTCTACCTCCAAAACTATCAAATCGAGAGTATTGGCTGTAGATGTTTCTGCGGGTAAAAGCTCCCGACTTACAACAGGCGCTTCTAACATAACCAAAGCCTCGGCAGCGCTGGCTGCTTCCGCCACCAGTTGCAAATCTGGAAACCGATCGCAAACACCCCGCAGCCCCATCCTCAATATGGGATCGTTATCGATAGACAGCAGTTGCAATACTGGTTGGTTCATTTTACAATTAACAATCAACAATCAACAACTAATAACTAACAATTAACAATTCTTAATTATTAATTGTTAATTATTAATTATTCCTGAAGCAAATAACTATCGTTGCTTGGGGGACTGTAGCTTGGTGCCGGTTCGTAATACGGAGCCGGAGCCGGTTCGTAATACGGAGCCGGTTCGTAATACGGAGCCGGTTCGTAATACGGAGCCGGTTCGTAATAC
>CAZUCT010000244.1:3243-10885 GCA_964619285.1 uncultured bacterium
GGAGCCGGTTCGTAATATTGCGGTGCCGGTGCCGGTTCGTAATATTGCGGTGCCGGAGCCGGTTCGTAATATTGCGGAGTCGGTGCCGGCGCCGGTTGATAGTATTGTCGCTGTCTGGCCGCTTCTTGCTCCGCCCAGATCGCCTCTCGTTCCGCGGACCATTTAGAGATAGCACCTTGGGCTTCGTAATATAGGGCCCTGCCGTAACCTATCTGATAAGCAGTATTAATGGCGGAGGTGAGGCTGCCTTGGGCTGCCAAATTGTAAGCTCGATCCAGAATCGGTTGATCTGCGGCTATTTGCTGTTGTACTATCCATTTATCCACTTCCTTTTGAGCATCATCGTAGAGAGCCCGCCCTTTAGCAATCTTCTTTGCCGACGCGATCGCCTCGTCGAGCTTTCCTTCTTTTGCCAGAGTCCGCGCTTCTGCTAGGAACGGTCCGTCTTCGATAATTTGAATCCTTTTCCTCCACTCCGCAATCAAAGTTTGCGCCTCTATTCTCAAGGGACGACCCAAGGCAACATAACTTGCCTGTTGGATGGCCGAGTTCAGCCCTTCTACCGTTTCTTGTTTTGCCAGCTCTCTAGCTACCGTTAGATAAGGTCGGTCTTCAACGCTCAGAATTTCCTTGCGCCAGCGAGCGATTAAACTTTGAGCTTGAATTCGCTTCGGTTCGTCGCGCCCCACCATTTGCGCTTGTTCGACAGCTAGTTCCAAAGCAAATGGTTGACCCACGCTAGCTACAGCGCTTGCTAGTTGAATCTGCGTGAGATTTTCCTGTAGGATGCCTATTTCCTGAAGCAGACTTTGGGCTTCTTGATAATAAGGACTATTGGAGCTAATTTTAGCCGCCGCTGCTTTGCCTTCTACCAGAGCCATCAAATCTCCGATACCCGGAACCCCCGGCGATTGATTCCAGATAGCTGCTTTGGCGCGACCTAAGAGAATTAGATTTTGACCTTGTTGGTACAGTTTGTAATTGGTGGGGATGTAATTAGTTAGGGCGATCGCTCCTTCGAGGTCTTTTTGTTCTATTTTCTTCGTTGCCATTTCCAGCAACTCCCCCGCCCACCGAGACATATCCTTATCTGCTGCTTCCCAAATGTAGAGATTTCGCTGAATTTGATTGGCTAAAGCTAGAGCTTCCTTATATTCTTCCGCTGTCTCTCTATAAACCAAATAGCGAGCGTCCTTAAGCTTTTCCCAGGCCCGTTTTTCTACAGCCATCTTTTCTAAGAGCTCTTTAAACCGCTTCTTTTGCCAGTGAACGTTATCCAACTGGGACATGGCCAAGGCATATACCGAAGCCTTCTGCCAGTCCATGGCCGCGATCGCCTTTAGGGATTGGTCGTAGAGAGATTGACCTTCTTTCCATTGATTTTGCCAAACCGCCACATTTTCTTCTACCCGCGAATAGATGGGGCTAGTTTTGGGAATTTTGGCCACCGTATCTAAGGCCCCTTGCAAATCCCCTTCATTTAATTTTTGATTGGCCACCGACAAGATTAATTTTGTCCATTCTCCCGTCATCATTTGAGCTTGGGAGTACAGGGGATGGTCTTCTTCCCAACTTTCGACTAAGGCTATGGCCTCTTGGAGCCGATCTAAATCTTTTGACTCGGCGGCCTTATGAGCGCAGTAAAGTCTTTCCGAATCTGCCGATATGGGAGATATTTGCTCGCAGTTAGGCGGTGGAGGAGTGACGAACAACCATAACAGGGCCGCCGCACCAGTCATCCCCATCCCGGCTACAATAGCCCACCAGATTAACTGCCACATCCAAAAACCTGTTGGCCTTTGGAGCTGTTCTCTAGCCTTAGACTGAGACTCCGTAGCTGAGTTTACCTCTTCAGAAGGTTCGGAGGTAATAGTTGAAGCCGAGGATTTATATTCGTTTGATGTCATAAAGCGATCTATTTCTGTTTCTGGTTTTGCTGTTGGTTCGTCTTCCTGAGAGTTTATGCCATTAGTTTTAACCGCGCCCACTTTTGAAGCTTGGCCGAATTCTCGACTCTTTTTCCCCGTAGAAAGCTTATCTGAGACATGGTTTTTTCCTTTTTTGGCCTCTGCTCTCGAAACTGTTAATTCTCCCTGCCCTGGTTCAGTTTTCAGTTAAGTAGGAGTGCAAAATTAATTAGACATCGAACAGGCCATAGCCGCGTTCTACGGGTCAATTTTTATGTAAATATTTTTGCCTACCTACTTATTACGGGGGAGCATCTCATATTTGTAATTTTACCCTCGATAATTTCATACTCTTACTCTTGACTCACACTCATACTCAAAGAAAAAGCGGTTTTTTGAGTGTGAGTCACTCGTCATGAGTATGAGACTGAGATGCTCCCTATTACGGTCTCATCTTGGGTATAAAGCAATTAACAATTAGCAATCCCCTTTTACCAATTCCCTTGATTTTCCTCAGAAAACTTTTTAGGAATTATTGTTTTTTCTGGGGCTGCTTGCCATTCAATTACAACGTTTTCCTAAGAGCAAAATAAATTTTAATTGTCAAAGATGGTAGAATAAATTGCGCTTTTGTTAGCACTAGAGCTAAAAGGATGCCTTAGCCTTCTTAGGAATTGACTCGATTTTTTACCATACTTAACCTAAAAATGCAACCCATTTTTTAAATTTTCTTAATTAATTTCCCGAGGGGTTCTGAAGGCCATCCTTCAACCGCTCTCTTTTTGTTGATTTGGCGATGATTCTGGCCAATGGTAGCCATAAAAATCTATCCGATAATCGGATATTTTAACCCCTGTTTTGCTTTCGATTTGCTGGATTAACTCTGGAGGTAGTTCTAAATAAACGTCCACAATTTCCCCCGTGTCCACAAAGTTAATATGAGAGTGGGAGTCGCTAAGATTGCCGTACAAACGACAATCTGCCCTTTGGATGCACTCTACGATGCCCTCTCTTGAAAGAGCTTCCAGATTTTGATAGACAGAGGTATAACCAATGGCCTTATCTTGGTGGTTCAATTTGTCGTAAATTTCTCTGGCCGAAAGGTGTTGCCGAACTTCCCAGAGGAGTTCGAGTATGTAACGGCGTTGGCGACTAAGGCGCATTCCCTTAGCTTGGCAACTGTTTAAAGCGTCTTCTAGGGATCTAATTGGTTTCACTGGCTTGCTGTTGTTTCGATCTACTTCGGTTGACTTGCTGGCGGACACTTAAGCTGTTAGGCATTTAAACTACCCATTGAGATTTGAGCTTAAGGCAAGAGGCAAGAGGCAAGAGGCAAGAGGCAAAAGTAATTATGGCTCTTTGTTGGCGTCTTAGCTTAACCTTTTAATGGTCTATTCTATCTTAATCCATTAGTTCCTTTGCTAAATGGCCAACCATTTTTGATTCATACTCATGACTCACACTCATACTCAAAAAAGTTGTAAAAAGTTAAAAAAGAGTCTTTCCCATTACCCATTACCCATTGCCCATTAGCAAAAGCCGTATTTATGACTATTACGATGGCCCTCAACGCGCAACAAATTAACAATTTAGACCTATCCCCAGCAACAACCACAATCTCAAAATTGCTTTCTGAAGGGGCGATCGCCTCTTACGAACAGCAACTTCGCTTCGACATCGACTACCATCGAGACCCCTCAGACCCTAGAGAGTTCTCGGAAATTCCCGAAATCAGATTATGGTTTATCGGCATCGATGCCACCTACCCTTGGTTGCCCTTTTTACTCGACTGGAAAGAAGGAGAATTAGCTCGTTACGTCGCCATGTTAGTCCCCCACCAATTCCATCGCACCGAAGGTATTCAGTACAATCCCGAGGCCTTGGAAATATTTTTAATGCATAAAATTTTTATCTTAACCGAGTGGCTCAAACAACAAGGCATTCCGGCTAAGTCCAAACTGATGTCCCTCTCTCAAATGTTTGGTTACGAGTTAGACGAGGGATTTTTTGACTTGTTAATTGCTAATTGTTAATTGTCAATTGCTAATTGCTAATCGTCAATTGCTAATTGCTAATTGTCAATTGGTAGTATTAGCCATTAGCCATTAGCCATTAGCAATTAGCCATTAGCAACTAACTTCCCCAAACCTTCTCCAAAACTGCTTCTGGGGAAATATCAGCCATTTTACCCGTCGAGGATTTAACGGCGATGCAGCGATCGCTCTTAGGCAATAACTTATCTGGTTCGGTGGGACCGAACAGAGCAATAGTATAAGTTCCCACCGCCACTGCCAAATGCATCGGGGCGCTATCCGTACAGAGCATCAAATTAGCGCAGGCAATAGTAGCAGCCAACTTGCCAATATCCCCCGGTTCTATTAACTTAATCCCCGGGCACAAGTCCTGCAACCGACTCGCCCAAGCATCGTCCTCCGGTCCCTTCGCCACCACCACGGGCATATTGGGCTGTTTTTGTTGAATCTCCTGGATAATCTTTTGCCAAGACTCCACCGGATAGATTTTGTCGATGCCCTTAGATTGGGCCAATTGGCTAGAACCGCCGTGAATTAGAATAGAGCCGCTCTCGGCAATACCCATACGCTCTTGTGTGGCTCGGGCCCATTCGAGGTCGACCTTGGGCACATTAACGGACAGTTTTTTAAAAGGAGTAACGATGCCAAAACCCTGTAATAAATCGTGGTACATTTCAGCAGCGTACTGCTCGGTTTTTAAAGGCACGGCATCGGTTAAAAAGAAACTGCCCTTGCCGGCATAGCCGACTCGTTTGGGGATACCGGTCAACCACAGCAACAAGCCGACGGCCCATCGCTGTCCCAGAGAGATAACTGCTTCGTATTCGCGATCGCGAATTACCCCGAGCAAATTTCCCCAATCTGCCAGACTATTTGCGTCCTTAAAATCGTAGAGCAGAACATCCCGTGCGGACTTAGAAACCCGATAAGCATCTTTAGCTCTGGGTTCGGTAACAACGTCAATCTGCGCCTCTGGATAAGACCGCTTCAGGTCATCCAGAGTCGGAAAGAATAAAATTTGATCGCCAATTCCGCCAGGAACGAGGGCAAGTATTCGCATCTTTATGAATTGTCTTTAGTTATCAGCTTAATCTTAAGAGAAGATAGAGCTCGTTAGACCATTTTTGCCAAATCTATAATCCAAAATGTATTTACTAATTCCTGCAGCAGGGGTGGGACGGCGCATGGGCAGCTCCCGCAACAAACTCCTGCTGACTTTACTGGGCAAACCGCTGTTGGCCTGGACTTTAGCCGCCGCCGCCGCTTCAGAATCTGTTACCTGGATCGGTATCGTGGGACAGCCCATAGATTTTCCCGACTTCCAAGAAATTTTGGCCAATTTATCCCTGAAAAAGCCAGTCCGGTTAATTGAAGGGGGCGCCACTCGCCAAGAATCAGTTTATAACGGCTTGCAGGCTCTACCACCAGAGGCCGAACGAGTTTTAATTCACGATGGGGCTCGCTGTTTGGCAACTCCCGAGTTATTGGACAGATGCGCTCAAACTATTCTCAGTTGTGGGGGTTTAATTGCGGCTATCCCAGTTAAGGACACGATTAAAGTAGTGGATGAAGGGGGTTTAATTCGAGATACTCCAGACCGCAAAAATTTATGGGCCGCGCAAACTCCTCAAGGTTTTGAGGTGAAATTATTAAAGGAATGTCACGAAAAAGGTAGGTGTTTGGGTTGGGAAGTTACCGACGATGCGGCTTTGTTTGAAAAGTGCGGTTTGCCCGTAAAAATTGTTGAGGGCGAGGAGACTAATTTAAAGATAACAACGACGGTGGATTTAACTGTAGCTGAATTTATTATTCGCCACCGCACGGCTGGTTAATTAACAATTAACAATTGACAATTAGCAATTAGCAATTAGCAATTAACAATTAACAATTAGCAATTAACGATTGGGGTACATCTAATGAACGAACGAGAACAATTAAAAGAGGTATATAAGTTGCTCGGTGAAGGGGTGCGAGAAGCACAGAGCAATAGTTTTGGACAGGCTTTGAATAAGTTTGAAGCAGCGTTAGAATTGAGCCGACAAGCGGGCGATCGCTCTTGGCAATTAAACGCCCTCCGCAACTTGGCTTATACTCATTCCAAATTAGGACACCAACAGCAGGCAATAAAGTTTCATCGGCAAGCTTTAATCGTTGCCAGAAAAGAACTAGATGCCGAAACCGAACGCATATTATTTAATAAAATAGGCTGGGATTATTGTCAGTTAGGAGATTACGACCTAGCCCTTCGTTTCCAAGCTAGGGCGATCGCTCCTCCTTTGGATTTAAACGACGAGCGCATCTACAATGTTGTAGTTAAAGGTGTTTTATTCGACCTGGCCAAGACTTTAGATTTGAGGGGAAATAACGCTTTAGCGCGACAATTTTCTAATCAAGCAGATGCCCCTAGTTTTAGCATTTTATATGTTTGGAAAGTTTTGAAAAACTTGGCTAATGTTTGCGAAAATAGGGGGGAAAAAAATCTAGCAAATAAGTTTGAAAGATTAGCGAAAAAAGCTAAAAATGAATGCCATCAATGTTTGAAAAATTTTGCTAAAGATTTAGAGAAAATAGGGGAGTTTAAAATGGCTAAAGAGTTGGATTTATTAGCCGAACAAACAGAGAAAATTAACTTGAGTTTGATAACTGTAGTTAATCAGACAATTAATAACTCCCTTCAAGATTTTAAAGCACGCAAACAAGGCGCTAGACTTGAGGAATTAGAGTTGTTATTGAGTCGCCATCAATTAAGGGTTTATTATCGAACTAGGGTTACGACTCGTTCTGGTTTTGGTAGGGGCGTTCTTCTAGATGATAATTGATTTTTTGGCGTTCGTAGTAAGCATTTAGGTGCTAAAAAATCGCTCTTTGCGATTACTACGAACTATTAAAACAATTATACCGTAAACGTACAAGGAATAAAAAAAAGGGGTGCGATCTCCCCTTTTTCGATCGAGAAGAGGTATTGACACTTGGGAATTTAGCGATTACTATAATTTTAAAATGTTAAAATATTATTTTGGGTGTTGATAAATGGAGGATTTTCTTAAGCAAAACGGTCAAGAAGACGAAGATATTTGCGAAAAATTGGCCCAAAAAGATGAGGAAGTGTGTAGAAATTTAAAATCCCCTGCTGCTCGTGCTAGGTGTTGGCAAAGCGCGAATCACAGATACGCTGCCTGTAGAGCTGGAAAAAAATTACCACCTTTGATTACAGAATAAGTTAAAATGAGGTCAGAACAAATGAATCTAACAAATGTAGGAGAAATAATTGCTGAGAGAAATCTAAATCTTGTAGGCGATCGCCAAGGAAAAGTAATTATTAGAATTGGCAAGCCTCAAATTTTTCCAGATTCTTGCGATTATTATTGTCCTTATCAAATTATCGGACTTGCTCCCGAAAAGATTAGGTACGCTGGAGGCATTGATAGCATTCAAGCTCTTTTACTAGCTCTCGATAAAATCGCGGTGGATTTATATTCTTCTCAAGAAGCGCAAAGCAATCGATTAAGATGGGAAGGAGATGAAACTGGGGAGCTTGGTTTTCCTTTTCCAGATGCTCTTAAAGATTTAATTGCTCGTTAGATGGCGATCGGAGTTCGTAGTAAGCATTTAGGTGCTGAAAAATCGCGCTCCGCGATTACTACGAACCAATCGCGCTCCGCGATTACTACGAACCAATCGCGCTCCGCGATTACTACGAAC
>CAZUCT010000245.1:0-10866 GCA_964619285.1 uncultured bacterium
ACTTAGTTATCTAAATCGCTGAAGCGATTACTACGAACTATGCTTCCTCGAACTTGGTTATCTAAATCGCTGAAGCGATTACTACGAACTATGCTTCCTCGAACTTAGTTATCTAAATCGCTGAAGCGATTACTACGAACTATGCTTCCTCGAACCCAGTTATCTAAATCGCTGAAGCGATTACTACGAACCATGCGCGTACTACAAATAGTTCCATCAATATCCTTGGTTTATGGCGGCCCGAGTCAAATGGTCTTGGGACTGTCAAAAGCTCTTGCCGCCCGAGGAGTAGAATTAACTATACTCACGACTAACTCTAACGGCGACGCGGGACAACCGCCCCTAGATGTACCCCTAGATAGACCCGTAGAACAAAACGGCTATCAAATCCGCTACCTATCTTGTTCCCCATTTAAACGCTACAAATTCTCTCTCGAACTGCCGGGATGGTTAAAACAACACGTTAAAGACTTCGATATCGCTCACATTCACGCAATGTTCTCCCCCTTTAGCAGCATGGCAGCACTGATATCGCGGCAACAAAAGCTACCCTATATTTTGCGACCGTTAGGAACCCTCGACCCCGCAGACTTGCAGAAAAAAAAGCAACTCAAAAAAATATATGCGGCCCTTCTGGAGAAACCTAACATAGCCGGTGCCGCCGCCATCCACTTTACCAGCCAAGAAGAAGCGAGAATCTCCGAAAGGTTCGGCGCGAAAACTCGGGATTTAATTATACCTTTGGGAGTTAACCCCCCAGAAACTACGGGAGAAACAGACCCCAAATTTCTCGAACTAAAAAAGCAACTCGACCCGAACAAACCGATAATATTGTTCATGTCTCGCATCGAACCTAAAAAAGGATTGGATTTATTGTTACCCTCTTTAGAGAAGTTGCTGGCAGAAGGGATAGAGTTTCAATTTGTGCTAGCGGGTTCCAACCCCCAAGACCCCGGATACGAAGCAAAAATTAGACGACAGATAGAAACCTCCACTCTGGCAAGTCGTACTTTAATTACCGGTTTTGTTACTGGAGGAGTGAAAGCGGGTTTGTTGGATGTTGCCGATGCGTTCGCGTTGCCGTCGTATTACGAGAACTTCGGCATTGCCGTAGCGGAGGCGATGGTTGCGGGGACGCCGGTGGTCATCTCCGATCGCGTCCATATTTGGCCCGACATTAGCGGTTCCGAGGCCGGGTGGGTGGCCGGTTGCGAGGTAGGGGCGATCGCTTCTGCTATCAAAAACGCCCTCTCCAGCAGCGACGAAAGGAAAAGGCGAGGGGAAAACGCCCGAGAGTTTGCCAGCAAGAACTACAGTTGGGAGGCGATCGCCGCCCAAACCATCGAAGCGTATCAGAATTTGGTAACGGGTAATAGGTAATGGGTAATAACCCGTAAAACAGGCAAGATGCCTGTTCCCGCATCCTGCCTGTTCGCACTTCTTATACTCGACACCGATAAAAAATGCGCTTTTCTGGAAAAATGCGTTTTTCTGGAAAGAAGAAAAAACTCTCTTTTTGAGTAAGAGTAAGAGTAAGAGTATGAGTATGGGTATGAGTATGGGTATGGGTATGGGTATGAGTATGAGTATGGGTATGAGTATGAGTATGAGAAGAGAAGAGAACAGAACAGAACAGAACAGAACAGGCAAGATGCCTGTTCTACGGGGATGGGGTAAAACAGCGATCGCGATAAAACCTCGCCATAAAGTTTGGCGTTTTCGATAGAAATGGCGGCGGATGATTAAAGGAATGAAGCGTATCATGACTCACAATCTTGACTCACACTCATGCTCAAAAAGAGAGTTTTTTCTTCAAGTCAAAAAAAGCGCATTTTCTACCCGCGTCGAGTATAATTTCTGGGGAAGGGTAGATTCGGATGCACGTCACCTTCTTGCTAATTGTTAATTGCTAATTGCTAATCGAAAAAAGACAATTAACAATTAGCAGTTAGCAATTAACATTAACCTATTTTTCCTTAAAAACTCTTAACTGTTGCCTTTTGCCTCTTGCCTTTTGCCTGCTTCAACTTTTACGTCTAAAATCTCCGCTGCAGCATCCACAGGAATATCTAAAACTTCCCGCAAGCGCCTCAAAAATACTTCTTCTCTACCGCAAAAAACACCATCGGCAAAAACTAAATCCGTTGCCACAACAAAAGCAGTTTCTTTATATTTATCCTGAAGACTTTCATTAGCTATGGCAACTAAATTATTAAGACCTTTTTCGTGAAGAACGTTAAACATTTTATCGACGACTTTAGTAATTTTTTGTTCCGAATAGCCCTTAAAAAGTTCCAATTGAGAGAGAAGCCAGAGAGTTCTTTCGCTTTCCACTTCCAAAATTTTACCATCGGCAGCTACCGCAGCCACAGCGATGGCCGCCACCGCTTCAACTTGGGAAAAAGAAATTCGTTTGGCCCGAGTAGGGTCTTTTTTCTTTAATAAATTCATTTCGGATATCTCCTGGTTGTCTTGCCGCTTATTAATACTTGTTGCAATTCCCGCGTCCGGTTTTACCATAGCTTAAACAAGCCTGGCCGTGAAACCTTCAATTAAAAATTCACAACAAGTCAGGCTTAATTTTAGCTTAAAATCCCAAGAATTTGAATTTCTTAATATTTTATTAATCTTGTTATAAAATAACAATTAACAATTAACATTGTAGTAAGCACTTTAGCCGTCAAGAATCGCTGAAGCGATTACTACGAACTATGGCTTAAAATTATTAATTACTCAAAGGAACTAACAGCAAACTGCCATCTTCAGGAAACCCCAAAACATTAGTTTCTCCGAAGCGCCAATGTTGGCGATAGCGGCTGAGAAAATTCTGACCGACAATGCCATCAACTCCTAATAATTGCAAAACTTCGCTATTAATAATTACAGCCTCCAAATTACTCGCTTCGTGTTGCTGCAAAGCCACCCTTTCCAAAATAGTTTTCTTAGCAGTTTCCAAACCACAAAAACCGCGAACTTCTACTGTTTCTGCCGTAGAAGTATTAAGAGATAATTGAGTAGCAAGCCCCTGAGAAACTACCATCAGATCCGCCCCGGTATCCAAGAGGAACAAAAACGGTCCTTTACCGTTAATTTTTACCCGGGCGATCGCCACCCCAAACCTGCCAATTAAAGGAATTGCCCCGGCAACATCAGGAGAAGGAGGCAATAATTGAAGTTGCAAAGATTGAGGATCCAGAACCACATCAAACCCTTTCAAAAAATCCAAACCCAAAACTCCAGAAAAGCTTCCGGGAATCGATGCTCGTTCCATACCCATACCGTTCATCCCTTCCACCGTAGCCCTATCCACAGTTAAAGGAGGTAAATAATGCAAATTAGCCCGAACATTAGAACAGTCGTCACCCACCACAAAATAAGATAATAATTGCGGAGAAATAGGAGTACCGGTTAAGTTCAATTCTCGCGCAATTTGACTATCTAAAATAGAATTAGAAGCCCCCGTATCGAGTAAAAAACTTCTAGTTTGACCCCCCACCGTAACGGGGATGCTAAAAAGTCGAGAATTAGGAACCCGTTGGAGTGATATCGAAGCTTGCCCCTGACTGGAAGTGCTTGGCATCGTCGCCCCAGCAGTAGTTAATAAAAGTTTCATCAACTCCTCTGCATCCGGGTTAATAGTGCCGTTTGGACTTAACATGATTACTTCCAGAGTGCATTCTGTGGATGCGGCTTGGAGCTCTTCGAGAGATGGTTGTTGTGGGTTAGAGAGCTTTTTAACGAGGCACTGTCTCAATTCTTGGATTAATTCTTGAGCGCGATCGCTCCCCGGCAAAGACTCTCTTTGTGCTTGTTTTGTTTCTACAACTATTTCGGTGGGAGTAGTTTCCGCATAATTTCGCGCGGGCGAAACTAGAAAACCGACAAAAAAGAGAATAGCTAAAGCAATAGGGTTAGTTTTCATAAAAATCTCCTAGTTTGTAGTAAGGAACTTGCCATTGGGAGCATCCCATATTTGCAATTTTTACCCCTCGATAATTTCATAGAAAATAAATATGCAAAATTGAGATGCACCCCTTGCAATTTAATAAAATATCGGCGTTGGGTGGAGGTTCGCGCGCGCCCAACCTACACTCTTATTGTTAATTGCTAATTGCTATACTACGAACGACAAAATCGAGTATTCGGCGGGAATATTCATCCCCTGCCACAGAGGATAAATCATTATGCCCTGCCCCGGGAACGATAAAAAGTTCTTTAGGTTCCGATGTCAGTTAAAACAGCTTTTCGCTCATATAAGTAGTAATTCGTCATTAGTTACTAGGTATTGCAGGAACAAAGAAAATAGAGAAATTTTTACCATAATAACTAATAATGGTAATCGGTACTAATTGTTAATTGCTAATTGTTACTTGTTAACAACTAACAACTAACAACCAAAAACTAATGAACTTTAGGAAGTCGGGTATGCCAATCGCTTGACTCTTGATAAACGCGACCCACTTCAAACAACTGAGACTCTTTTAAAACATTACCAATTAATTGCAAACCTATAGGCAATCCCTTGCTATCGAAACCGCAGGGCAAACTCAAAGCAGGCAAACCGGCAAGATTTACCGGAATCGTCATTAAATCCGATAAATACATACTGAGAGGGTCGTCGGTTTTTTCACCTATTTTAAAAGCCGTAGTGGGAGAGGTAGGACAGGCGAGGATATCGACTTGAGCAAAAGCGCGGTCGAAATCTTCCTTAATCAAAGTACGGACCTTTTGAGCTTTGAGATAGTAAGCATCGTAATAGCCTGCAGACAGAGCATAAGTACCCAACATAATGCGGCGCTTAACTTCAGGGCCGAAACCCTTAGCGCGGGTAGTACCGTACATATCCAGGAGAGTTTCAGCATCGCGATCGCGAAAACCGTACTTCACCCCATCGAAGCGGGCGAGATTCGCCGAAGCTTCCGAAGTAGCAATAACATAATAAGTAGCCAAACCGTAGCGGAAGCGAGGACAAGAGATTACTTGAATTTCAGCACCCAAATCTTGCAACAATTCCATTGCTTTTGTTACGCCATCCTTGACCTCAGCATCCAAACCCTCCCCAAAAGTTTCTTTAATCACCCCAATTCTCATCTGCCCCTTAGGCCTTAAATTCGGTCTGAGATGTTTAACGTAATTGGGGATAGGGAAGTTAATACTGGTAGAGTCTTTGGAGTCGTAACCGGCGATCGCCCCCAACAAAATTGCCGCATCCTCAACCGTCCGACCGAAGGAGCCGATTTGGTCCAAAGAAGAAGCATAAGCCACCAAACCGTAGCGAGAAACCAGGCCATAAGTCGGCTTCAGTCCCACCACCCCGCATAAAGAAGCAGGTTGACGGATAGAGCCCCCCGTATCCGTTCCCAGGGCCACCATAGATTCCCTGGACGCCACTGCCGCCGCCGAGCCCCCAGAAGACCCCCCCGGCACCCGTTCTACATCCCAAGGATTGGAGGTCTTCTCAAAGGCCGAAGTTTCTGTGGAACTGCCCATGCCAAACTCATCGAGATTAGTCTTGCCGACGATGACAGCACCGGCCTCCTGTAGCTTTTGGACAACCGTTGCATCGTAAGGAGGGACAAAATTTTCCAAAATTTTAGACCCGCAAGTAGTAGGAACGCCCCGGGTACAGATATTGTCCTTAACGGCCACCGGAATTCCTGCCAATAATCCAATTTCTTCCCCCGCCGCGATTTTAGCATCCACCCGGCGGGCTTGTTCTATGGCCCGGTCTGCGGTTACGCAGAGAAAACTTTTTAATTTAGGCTCTAATTTATCAATGCGTTCCAAATATTCTTGGGCAATCTCTATAGCGGAACGTTCTTTATTGACCAATTGTTGGTGCAACTCGGAAATGGATGCCATGCTTTTTGTCTTTACTAACCTAAAGTTCAGCTATTAGATTATCAGATTGGGAATTGGTCAGGGGGAATTGGTCGGGGGGAATTAGGAATGGCCCGGATGGAGATTCCCTTATTCTTAATTTTATCCGGATTTTGTTGCGAGCTGGCGATCTATAAAACCGATGCCCCTGAAGTCTGAAAAGGCAAATATGCCACCAAAAGCTCGCCTAGAACCTCACCTTACTTTTGAGGAGATTAAAAATTGCTACCGAACGGCCCAAGATACTACGGAAGCTCGTCGGTGGCATTTGCTGTTTTTGATTGCCAGGGATTGGTCTATCAAACAAGCTGCGGAAATTGTGGGACTTAGCTACGATTACGCCAAGGAAATTGTCGGTCGTTATAACAAGCAAGGGCCAATTTCCCTGAAAAACCGCAGCAAAAACCGCCAACCGCCGCCCTCTAAAGCTTTGCTAAATCCAGCCCAACAACAAGAATTGTCCCAAGCCCTACAGGGTCCGGCCCCCGATGGCGGTAAATGGTCCGGCCCCAAAGTTGCCCGCTGGATTGCAGAAAAAACGGGTCGCGATCGCGTCTGGCCCCAAAGAGGCTGGGAGTACCTCAAACGATTGGGGGCCGATCCAAAGAGCGATCGCTCTAATGGCAGGCAAGAGGCAAAAGGCAAGAGGCAAGAGTAGTAAGGCAGCACTGCTAAAAATGTGGGTAAAAATCTTGATGCTAATAGTCAATCGTTAATGGTTAATTGTTAATGATAAAGAACATACAATTGACAATTCACAATTAACCATTAACACTTAACAAGAGTTTATATTTCATCCGGATTTGGATCGAGGGTTTAGAAATCTGGTGTGATGGTTGTTCGAGTGGAACAGGATTTTTTCAAATCGTATTTATCCTAGATAGCAACCATCCCTTAACTGAGAATTAGTTAGCCACCAGATAATAACCATAATGAAAGTATATTCCTTGACCAAACTGCTGTTAGCAACAGCCCTGTTGTTGGGGGCGACAGCAGCTACGAGCAAACCGGCAACAGCCGAAGATAATACCAGAATTGTCTGCCTCGATCGCTCCCGAGACGGGCATACGGAATGCGAGCGAGTGGAGACTCTCGAAAATCGGCAAGTGGAACTATGCGATCGCCACCCCGACAATTATTGCGAAAACGAGCATCCCCGCCGCCCCGTTTATCCCCGAGAGGTGGAACGTCCGGTACATCCGCGCCGACCCGTTCACCTGCAAGAAGTAGAACGTCGCGAACATCCGCGTTTTCCCGTCCATCCGCGAGAAGTGGAACGCCGGGTACATCCGCGCCGGGTTGTCGAACCCCGAGTAGAAAACCCCAACCCCACCGCCGTTCTCCATAGATTTTACTGCAACAGCAGCGAAGATGGCGTACCCACAACCTTCGTAGAAACTGCCCAAGGCACTTATCCAGTAATTCGCTGGGTTTCCGATTACTTCACCCCCCACGGCTACGACCAAACGACGCGCTGCCGCCAAGTCTCGGATAAATTCCAGACCCACTTTAACGATGGCAGTTTGAATTACATTACCACTGGCATAGTCAACCACCAACCGGTTATCTGCGTTTCCGATACCAACGGGGGCACTTGTCAAGGGGTGTTATTCACTCTCAAACCCCAAGAAAATGCCAGTCGCATCATCCAGCGGCTTTTCGACCTCCGTTCTGGTGCCGCTTCCGGTCCTCTCGAAGAAACTGGTTCCCGTCTTTATTTGGATTTCAACCGTTACATGGAGGATACGATTAACAAGCGGTAATTGTTAATTGTCTCAGAAACCCGGTTTTTTGAAAAAACCGGGTTTCTTGACCGGTTGTCAATTGTCAATTGTTAATTGTTAATTGTTAATTGTTAATTTCCCAATGGCGAACTTGCGAACTTTAACTTTAGCTGCTTGTATTGGCGGTTTTTCGATAATTCTGCCAATACAGCTATTTTCTCCCAGTTTTTCTGCCCCCAATAGCTTAGAGGTTCCACCGGAAAACCCGGAGATTTCATCCGCTTCCCTCTACTGCACTCCCGAACAACTGGCAAATATTGCCGAAACAATTACCGTCAAGGTATTTTCGGCTAATTCCTGGGGTTCGGGGATTTTACTCCGACAAGGGGGGCAAACTTACACGGTTATCACCAACCAGCACGTTTTAAACTCCAGCGATCCGCCCTATAGGGTTCAAACTGCGGACGGTCGGTTATACCAAGCTTCCGTATTGGAGGGCGATCGCTTTCTGGGAAACGATTTAGCCCTGTTGCAATTTAGCACCAGTACCGCCTATCCAGTGGCAAGCTTAAAATCTTCGGCTACTTTGTCTCCTGGGGAACCAATTTTTGCTGCCGGTTTTCCTGCTTATGGGGATATGACTTCGGTTCCATTACCGGAACCTACGGAACTCGGACTGGTATTAACTGTCGGGGAAGTGTCGCTGTTGGGCGATCGCCCTTTAGAACGAGGCTATCGCATCGGCTACACTAATTTCATCCAAAAGGGCATGAGTGGGGGACCGTTGCTGAACCAACGGGGGGAGGTTGTGGGCATTAACGGAATGCACGCTTATCCGTTGTGGGGGGATCCGTATATTTATAGCGACGGTTCCCGCCCCACTCCGCAACTGCGCGATCGGATGTTTCATTTGGCTTTTGCCATTCCCATCGAAACTGCTGCGGAATTAGCTCCCCAATTTGCTTCCTTGTCTCCCGTTAATAATAGAGAAACTAATACTACTACCGTTGCTTCTGCTAACAATCCTTTTTCTTTTCTCTTAGATTTATTTAATTTTTCCCAGTCTCCTAAAATCGTCAAATCTTCCTGCGTGATTCCTCTTGAAGAATAGGGAATTGGGAAGGGAGCATCTCAATTTTGCATATTTATTTTCTCATGACGAGTGACTCACACTCATACTCAAAAAAACCGCTTTTTGTTTGAGTACTCGTCAAGAGTATGAGTGTGAGTCATGAAATTATCGAGGGGTAAAAATTACAAATATGGGATGCTCCCATTGGGAATTGGGAATTGGGAATTGGAAACTACCAAGCCATCTATCGCTAAAGCGATTACTACGAACTGAGATAATGAAATTTTATGTTGGCATTACTACAGTTTTAACTGGGGCAGTTGTGGCTTTTATTCAACCTGCGGCTGTGGCTTTAACTGCTTATGAAATCGAACAAAAATCGGCGCAATTTACAGTTTTAATTAACGGTATTAATCCCGGTTCGGGAGTGATTATTTCTCAACAGGGAAATACTTATTATGTTTTAACTGCAAAACACGTCGTCGCTACGGAAGATGAATATACCGTTGTCGCCCCGGACGGCGGGCAATATTTGATTGACTATAATCAAGTTGTCAAACTGCCAGAACTTGATTTAGCCATTGTCGAATTTCAGAGCGATCGCCACTATCAATTAGCCACCTTTGCTAATTACAATTACGACGAAGATTACAGACATATTTTTATTTCTGGCTGGCCGGCATCTACTTTGCCCGTCGCTCAAAGACGGCCTTTGTTTAATGCCGGATTATTAATTAATAAAGAATACAAATTAGCTTTAGCAAGCAATCCTATTTCTCAAGGATACGAGCTTTTTTATACCAATATAACCGGGGTTGGTTTGAGCGGCGCGCCATTATTAGATACTCGGGGGCGAGTAATTGGAATTCATCGGGCATCGGAGGGAGCAAAAATCTATGACGAGGAAGCGGAAATCTTGGCTAGAGTTACGTTAGGATTTAGTTCCGGTATCCCGGCAGAGACTTTTTTAAACTCCAGCAAACGTTTGGGAATTAGATTAAATTTTAGGGTAGAAAATTCGCCGCCACCGCGACTTACCCCTCAAGAAGCTGCTTCTATAGAGGCTTATTTAAAAGTGCCAGAAACTACGGGAAATTCTACAGCTATTGACTGGGCAAATCGCGGCAATCAATTATATCGCTTGAGTCGATGGGAAGAGGCTTTAAAGTCTTTTAAAATGGCGTTAAGATTAGACGGTAATTTTTATCCAGCTTGGTACGGTATGGCTAATGTTTTATCTTCTTTAGGCCAGTACGATGCAGCGATATCCGCTTACGAGAAAACAACGCAAATCGAATCAGATTTTTATTTAGCTTGGCGAGATAGGGGGGCTTTATTGGCATCTTTAGGCAGATTTGCAGAAGCTTTAAAAAGTTTCGATCGCTCCCTAAAAATCAAACCAGAAGATTTTGCCGGTTGGTATTTTCGAGGGAATTTATTAACAGTCAATTTGGAGAGACACGAAGAAGCGATCGCCTCCTACGAAAGAGCGATTAAACTCAAATCAGATTTTGCCGCAGCTTGGATGGGGAAAGGAGAGGCTCTTTATTATTTAGGAAGATATCGAGAAGCGCTTCATGCTTTCGATAAAGGGATTTATCTGGATTCAAATTTAGGAATAGCATGGACTTATCGAGGTACTATTTTATTAGATTTAGAACAATATTCGGAAGCATTAGAAGCTTACAATCGCGCTTTAATAATTGCTCCCAACGACGAGCAATTATGGTTGTTAAAAGCAGCAACTTTATTGTCATTAGAAAGACCAACAGAAGCGAGAGAAGCAGCAAATAAAGCTTGGAGGCTAAAACCTAACGACCCAGATATTGTAAATTTTCTTAATGCCCTGGAAGACAGGCATCCACCGCGAGGATATCGGGAACAAATACCAAAGCGATCGCGACGCGATTTGCTCTGGTAATTTCCGGAAAAATGCTAACAAAAATTGAAGTTAATTAAATTAGCAACTACCGCGCGTAATAATTCTCGTTTGGAGAGAATTATTACGTTTTTTTTGTTAGTTTAATAAATCTCAGTAAAAACCCGGAACTTTTCTGAATTATAAGGAATCTTTAAAGTTTGTAGTAATCGCTTCAGCGAGAAAAAACCTCGTTCGTAGTAATCGCTTCAGCGATAAAAAACCTCGTTCGTAGTAATCGCTTCAGCGAGAAAAAACCTCGTTCGTAGTAA
>CAZUCT010000246.1:0-8565 GCA_964619285.1 uncultured bacterium
GTAACGACTTTAGTCGTAGTTCGTAGTAACGACTTTAGTCGTTACTACGAACAATCGCTAAAGCGATTACTACGAACAATCGCTGAAGCGATTACTACGAACAATCGCTAAAGCGATTACTACGAACAAGCACTAAAGTGCTTACTACGAACAAGCACTAAAGTGCTTACTACTAACAATTATTAATTATTAATTATGCCAAAAGTTAGCGTTTGTTTGCCCACCTACAATGCTGGAGGATTTCTTCCCCAAGCCATAGATAGCATTCTCAATCAAACATTTAAAGACTTTGAAATCGTCATCGTTGACGACAAGTCCACCGATAATACTCCAGAAATTATTAACCGCTATCTCCAGAAAGATAGCAGGATTAAATACTTCCAAAACAAACAAAATCTCGGCATTTTCCACAACTGGAATAAATGCCTCGAATACGCCAGCGGCGACTATATCAATATGTTCGCCCAAGACGACGTGATGCTGCCGACTAACTTAGAAAAAAAGGTAAAAATTCTCGACCAAAACCCCCATCTCGGTTTGGTGACTTCTTCCGTTAAAATTATCGATGCCAAGGGCAATTTATCTCAATGGGATTGGGCGAATTATCCCGAAGATAAATTAGCCAAAGGTCGGGAGTGGGTGATTAATAATGCGGGGGAAGCTAACCCGATATGTTGTCCGTTCGTGTTAATAAACCGACGGGTTTTAGAAAAGGTTGGCGGTAAATTTAGCACCAATTTAGCTTATGCCAGCGACTTTGAAATGTGGTTGAGAATTGGGTTAGTTGCCGACTTGTATTTTCTCGAAGAAACTCTGGGATATTATCGCTGGCATGAGGGTAATAAAACCCACAGTTTTGATGACTTTTATAAAGTAGAAGAACAGTTGCAAATTTGGGATGGAATTATTGACGGCTTGGGTTTGTCTGGGGAGGAATTAGAAAGGTTAGAAAAGGAAGCGATCGCCCGTACTATTAAATGGGTGACATCTACCAGAATTTATCCCCACCTCGAAGCTAACAATCTCGAAGAAGTCTTCCAACTTTGTCAGCTATTAGAAAGCTGGCGCGGCAAACCAGAATTAAGCGAAATTGTCGAGGAATTAGGTTATAAAATCCAAGAAATTGTCAGACATAAAACTAGGTTAGAGTCCGAAGTAGAAACCTTTTCTAACTGGGTTAATAACCTAGAAAAAGTCACCTCGGAATTGCAATTAGAAGCGAAGAATGCCGCCGAAGAAAGAGATAAACTTTTAAAAGCTAACTCGGAATTAGAATTAGAAGTCAAAACGCAAGCTTTCCAATTGAAACAATTAAAGGAAGAGAAATTATGGCTAAAATCTCAATTAAAAGCCTGGATGTTAACCGCGCAGAAGAATCGCTAAAGCGATTACTACGAACAGTTCGTTGTAATCGCTTTAGCGATTTAAAACTAATTAACTTCTAGGCAACGATTGGGGCCGCTGACCTTCCATCCGAGGCTGAGTCCTTACCCAAGGAGTAAAGCGATTGGGATTGACGCATTCGGCACCATCCAACTCGTCTTTTAACTTATTAGCAAAAGACTCAAACATATCCACCAAAGCTTGGCGATCGGTCAAGCAACCTTGAAGGGCAATTAACTGTTCCAAAGTCCAGTTATAAAGCTGGGTATCTCCCTGTTCGATGCGCAAATATAACTGAGTTTCAAACTGTCCTAAAGAAGCGTAGAAGTTTTCAACTTCAGCCTTAATTGACTGCATATCGACGAAGAATTGCTGCTTTTTGAGATCCGATAAAATTGTCGTTTTCAGCGAATCAGCGAAGTTATTGTTAATTTCATTCTTAACAATCCCCGAGATATCGTTGCGGAAGTTGACAATTTTGTTTTGCAAGTTGACATTAATGCGATCGTCGAGATCGCTGACGACATTATTTACCACCAACTGAACGCTTTCATCCTTCGATTGATTAATTAAAACCGCCATCCGGCCATCGAAATCAGCTTCAATCTGGGCGATCGTCAAATTCTTAATATTTTGAGCTTGATCCGCAAGTTTTAGGTCAACTTTTGCATTAATTCGGTTATCAAAATCTGTTTGAATTTGGCGAATAACCTGAGTATTAATATCTTGAGCTAAATTAGAAACCCTCAAGCTAACCACATTATCGATGCGCTGATCGATATAGGTTTGCATTTGCTGAATTACCAGATTCTTAACATTCTCAGTGTGGTCGGAAATCTTCAGATTAACCACATTATCAATGCGCTTGTCAATGTCAGCTTGTATCTGCCGAATAACCTCGCTGCCAATTTCCTTAGAGCGATCGGCAATCTTGACATTAACCGAATTATCAATGCGCTTATCAATGTCCCCTTGTATCTGGTTAATTACCTTAGTCTCGATCTCTTTTGCTTGATTGGCAATCTTGACATTAACCGTATTTTCAACGCGCCGATCCAGTTCCCCTTGCAACTGCTGGACCACTGAGTTTTTAATTTCTTGAGTCTTGTTAGAGATCTTGACATCCACCAGAGATTCCACGCGCTCGTCTAATTGCGTTTGAATCTGCTCAATTACCAGATTTTTAATCTCGTCAGTTTGCTCGGCAATTCTCAGATTAACTTGCTCGTTAACTATTCGCGGAATTCGGGTAACAAACAAATCGTTGAGATTCTTATTAAAGTAAGTAGCCCAAGATTGGAAATTTTGCTGGAAAGCCATCTCCATTTGTTGCGTTAGAGTTTTCATCATAAACTCTACCCGCGTTACTTGCATCGAAAGTTTTTTAGCTTGACTTTGAGAATTTTGCAGCAGCCATTTTTCTAAGTTTTCCCAGGAAGTGACAACTTCTTTTTCTTTCTGTTTTTCTTTCTCATCAGTTAGGTTGACCGAACTTTCAATTTGCGCGGCAAAATCCTTCCACATTTGCTCCATTTTAGTTTCGTCAAAACGGAAGGTAAAAGGCTCCATGTTGATGTTAATACCAACATTACCGCCCTCGGTACCGCCACCAACGACGCTGACCTTTTCTTTAATTACCGTAGGACTCGTGCCACTTTGGCTCCACTGCTTGTCTCGTTCTTGATATTTTTGATTCAGTTCTGACTGACTCAAGGTGTTTATTTCTAATGTTACCGAGCCTTCGTTATCGTCTTTGTAGGTGTCGAAAAATAACCCCGTCAAAGTTGTTTTTTCTTTGATTTCGAGAACGAATTCGTCCTTATAACCGTTGAGAGAACACCAGCTTTGTTCTACTTCTACCCCGGTAAGTTTGGAGACAAATTTGCCTTCGGTTATCCAAACTAAAGCCCAAGGTTCTAACTTAAACTTTTGCTTATCCGAACCAGACCAATAAGTTGCATTGCTCTCGCGAATTTTTACCCGGTAATTACCCGGTTCTAATTCGATGTAGTTACCACCGACTTCCTGAAGAGTAGATAAATAACTTTCATCTAAAACGAAACAGTTTTTCTTCGCATCAACTGTTAGCGTCCGAGGGGCTGAATATTGTTGTTGGCTGGTAATAGAAAGGGTAGCCGCTCCTTTATTGTCTTTATTGTTCGTATCGAAAAACAAAGCACAAACAACTGCTTTTTGTTTGACTTCCAACTGCAATTTGTCTTTGTACCCATTTAAAGTCGTCCAAGTTGCACCGGTTTCGACCCCAGTATTTTTGTTAATAAAAGTACTGCCATCAGCGCCATAAATCCACAGTAAAACAAAAGGTTCTCCTTCTGTTTTAGATTGGGCGTAACTATAAACGCCGCTGATAATTTGGATGTCAAAAGTTCCCTGGTCTAATGTCAGCGAACTCGCAACATTTTGTTGCAAGTTATTCATGCCGTTGTTATCAATAACGTAGCAATTTTTCTTAGTATCGATGGTTAGACGCTTCATGTTGCCTTTTTTCAGTATTGGATAGTTTTGAAAATTGTTCCCTAAGACTTTATGCCTAGATTAGTAAAAATCAACACCCAAACCCTCTTTTTAACGCAGTTTATCATGGTAATTCGCTTATCTGGGAATCTGTAATAAAAGTTTACATTTTTCATTAAACTTAGTTTTTATCTTGGCAAAACAAAAAACTCATTCCTAAATTCATACTAATTGGCAAAAGTATTTTTGATTTTTAATTTACAAACCGCAACAAAGCAAACATCTATCCAACCGTTGCTTCAGAATAGTTAATTAAAGGCAAAAACTCCAAATTGCGGGAGTAAAAACTAGGTGGAAGTTTCAAACAATAAGCAGAAGGAACTACCTCAATTATCCACCAATTAAAAATATCCCGCATCGCCGCTGCAAAATCAGAGATTGCATCCCCAGTCATGGCATCGTACAAAATATCTAAAACGGCATCGTAAGCAGTATTAATGTCGAGAGTTTTCAGCAAGGCATAGAGAATATTATAGGCTTCATCCGTAGCTTGATAACTGCCCAATTTCCCCATGTCTATAAATAACTTATCGGCAAAATCTTCGGGAATTTCGACACCTTTGTTTATCCAAGACTCCACTGTATTTTGAACTTTTTCAAACCTATTTTCTTTGGGAAAATAGTATTTAATTGTGGATTTAGTTGCCAAAGCTATTCCATAAGCCATATAAACGTATCGCCGATGGGAAATAGTATCTTCTGGCATTCCAAATACTTTTAAAACATCTTCAAAAGCGGTTTCAACTGAACAGTTTCCTCCTCTTTCATATAAGTCGTCATATTTGCGGTTCCAAACATTTTGGAGTGTTAATTTTAATTCCTCGGGAAGATCGCATCCTGGGGGCAAGATAAATTCTTTGTAGTAACCTCGGTCAAATCTTTTCATTTTAATCTCCTGATTATCGATTTTAATAGTTTAAATTAAGTTGATTTGTATTTAATTGATTAAGTACAGCCACTTTAGGCTGTACTTTTATCATTTATTGTTCGGGGGGATAAGGTCGTTGATAAAATATTACCTGTTTAATATATGGAAAGCTCTGCTTAAAATCTTCGCTGGTTATGAAACAGCCAGAACAGGTATTCCTCTCCGTATAGAGGTAAAGTATTCCTTCGACATCCCTACTTACGCCATCTTTTTCCAAGTCTTCTGCAAGCCCATTAAAAATTTTATATTCTGCGTGTCTTTCATTGTTTATTCGACCGTATCTGTCCAATCTTGACTCAAAGAATAGCTTGGGCCCACCCTCTATTCCAGGAATGTTGAGAGGATATTTTTTGCTGGTAGCTTCTCGATCGTAAACTTTACCTGTGGCAAGTTCTAGTTTAGCAATAGCAGCGTTGCCTGGGAGATTTATTCTATTCCTATTTCCTGCTTTAATATAAGTTAATCTAATATTTTGAACTTGCTTCCGAAGTTCTTTTACTATTTCTAAATATTGCTCTGGTATATCTTCGGGGTCTTGGTAACTTTGAAAATTAAGAAAATTAGGGTTCATAGTTAATTTTTTTAGTTTTTTTGATAATTAAGTAATATAATTTCATTTATCTTAATAGCATTAATCGGTATTGGTAAAAATTTAATGATTTGGCTAAGGTGGGTAGAACGATTTAGTATGTAAAATCATTATTTGCCGATCGCCTCCTGTTAATTTTGAATGAACTCTTTTATTATAGCATACCAAAAAGTAATTAGTTGCTATAATGGTTTTGTTGGGTTCCACTCCGTTCCACCCAACCTACAAAGTAATCATTTTCTCAAACTCGCAATGACAATTTTTGTTTGAGAAAGTCAGCTCCCAATTTATTATTTAAAACCAAGCTGAATCGCCTTATTATAAAAATCGCTAGCCTCATGTACTTTACCTTGTTTTGCCAAAGCATCCCCGATGTTTTTGTAAGATAAAGCTTCCTCTGGATAGAGACTAATAGCCTGATTAAAAAGAGCGATCGCCTCTTCAACTTCCCCCTTTTTAGCCAGCATTTCTCCCAAATAATTATAACCCAAACAAGACTTAGAATCAATTTCTAAAGCCTTATTTAAAGCAACTTCCGCTTCCTCAAACCTGCCTCGCTGGCTTAAAGCTTTGCCTAAAATTAGATAAACTTCGATATCATTTTCTTGAGTTTCTAAAGCTAACTGACATTCCGAAATCGTCCCGTCCATAAAGCCCAAATCTAGTAAAATTTTCGCTATTTCTAAATGTATTTCTCCCTCTTCTGGGGCAGTTATTAGCGCCAATTGATAAAAAATAACCGCTTCTTCTAACTGATTAAATTTTGCTAAATTTTTCGCTAACTTAGTAAGTATTTCATAACTATAGGGTTGAATTTCTAACGCCTGGTGATAGAGAATAATATGACCGGGAGTTAACTCGAATGAATGGCGATAAAAATTTAAAGATTCTTCTCTTTTTTGTCGAGCTTTTCTAGCAAAAGCATCCCCTAGTTTTTCAGCAATACCAGGTAAATTTTCCTCCAGTTGAAGCGCTGTTTCGTAACAAGCGATCGCCTCCTCAAACTCCCCTTTTTCTAACAATAAATCCCCTTTTTCCTGACAAAGGCGGCCTAACTCTGGTATCATCTTAGGGACTTGGTGGCAGAGGGCGATCGCCTCCTCCAACCTACCCTGGGCCAAATATTCCTCTAGCTGTTGCTCTAATTCCACCGACATCATTTCCAAATTCGCAATTAAAAATATAATTATTTCCCAATACCACTATAATATTAAACTGCAACAACTTCCATCTATTCAATTTCCCTGGAGAAACATCAAAATGAAACTAGATTTAAGGAACCTTTGCCAGCAAAAATCGGTCGCACCCCAAGGCGTCATTCATGTGGGCGCTTACGAAGGCAAAGACTTAAAAATATACGAAAATTTAGGAGTATCAAAAGTCTTATTTATCGAAGCAAACCCAGAAGCATTTAAACGCCTGGAAGAAAATATCGCCGAAGCATCAATAGAAGTAAAAGCTGTTAACTGCGCCATTAGCAACCAAAATGGAGAAAGAGAATTTCACGTCTATTCTCTACCTAAAAGCAGTTCCATTTTACCCCTCAAACTGTATCGCAATATTTACCCTAATATTAAAGAAACCCAGAAGTTAACCGTAGCCGCAAAAACCCTAGATAAATTATTAGAAGAACTCGACATCTCGCCCCAAGAATTTAATCTCCTCAGCTTGGATATTCAAGGGGCAGAATTATTAGCCTTGCAAGGGGCAACTAATCTCCTCAAACATATCGAAGCAATTAACACCAAAGTTTGTTACGAAGAACTCTACGAAGGGGGCGCGTTAATAGAAGAAATCGACCAATTTTTGAGGAAAAAAGGCTTCGGGCGACAGGCCGTAGCTAAACCCTATCATCCTTCCTGGGGAGATGCTTTTTATAGCAGGGAAGGGGTTCTTACCATGTCTGCTTTGGGTAAAACTGGCGACTTGGGAAATCAACTATTTCAGTATGGATTTTTACAAATATCTGCCAACGAAAATGGTTTTTTAGTGGAAACGCCGACTTGGATCGGACAAAAATTATTCGGTCATAACGACCCAAATATTTCAGAAAAATTACCCCCTGTTATTGAGGAAACTAATAAACTTGCGGCAGCTAAATTTCCCAACAGCGACGAAGTATTTAATAACGTCGATATTGGCGGCGAGTTTCTTTACCATACCAAATATTACGCCCCCCATAAGGAGTATTTTTGCTCGTTATTTGAACCAGTGGGGGAAATAAAAAATACAGTAGAGAAAGCTAGGGAAAAGTTGCGATCGCGCGGTAAAACAATTATCGGTTTGCATCTCCAAGACACTCCCAAAGAATGGTATCAAAACTGGTTATTAGGTTTATGGGAAACTTTGGAAGAACCGGTTTTATTTATTGCCAAAAGTGACAGGGAAGAAATGCCCCTGGATGACTTCGCTGACTATAACCCGGTAACTGTAAAAGACTTAGAAATAGACTTACCAGAAACAGAGAATTATCTAGATTTTTATTTGTTGAGTAAATGCGATATAGTAGCGATCGCCAACGCCCCCTTTTCTTTCGCCGCCGCCCTCCTCAACCCACAAGCAAAATACTTTTTCCGCCCCCACTTCCCCACCGCCAAACTAATACCATTCGACCCCTGGAATAGCGAACCAATTTTCGATAATGTCGAAGTATCAACGGAACCCCCACTAAGCGCAGTCGCCGAGTCAAAACTGCGGGAAGTTGAGGAGGAATTAGAAATAGTTAAACCTCAACTCCAGCAAACCCGAGAAGAGTTAGAAAATTCTCAATCTCAACTCCAACAAACCACCGAAGAATTAGAAAATTCTCAATCTCAACTCCAACAAACCCGAGAAGAATTAGAAAACTCTCAATCTCAACGAGACCAAATTTTAGCAGAATTAGAAGCATCCCATACCCAACTCCAACAAACCCGAGAAGAGTTAGAAAACTCCCAATCTCAACGAGACCAAATCTTGGCAGAGTTAGAAAGTGCAACCACTCAATTACAGCAAACCCAAACAGAATTAGAACAGACAAAAACCCAACTTCAACAAACCCAAGAAAAAGCCAACAACCTAGAAACCCAACAGCAACAAACCCAAACAGAATTAGAACAGACAAAAACCCAACTTCAACAAACCCAAGAAA
>CAZUCT010000246.1:8665-10838 GCA_964619285.1 uncultured bacterium
AAGCCAACAACCTAGAAACCCAACAGCAACAAACCCAAACAGAATTAGACAAAGCGCGTTCCGAATTACACGATACCAGAGAAGAATTAGAAATAACCCAATTTCAACTGGATGAAGTACAAGCAGAATTAGAACAATATGTATCCCAGTCCCACAGCAAAAAAGAAGATTTAGAAAATCTCCAAAGCCAACTTCAACAAGCCAAAGAAGAACTAGAATTAACTAAGTCTAAACTGGAACAAACAGAAGCAAAATTGCGACAAAATCCTACAGAAGGTTTACCCGGAAATTATGCAGCCCATATTAAAAGTTTGGCGAAAATTTTGGCAGAAACAATGCCAGAGTAAAATAAGATTATGGCATTAATTTTTTGGTTTTTCAGCCTTTAGAGATATCCAGATAAATAATTCCTCCGTAGGTTGGGTGAAGTGAAACGTAACCCAACAATACTATTCTATTCTTGGAGGTTTTAATTTGTGAAAGTCCCTTAATGGTATCATTGACTTTAAAGGAAAAACTTAACGAATTACTAGCAGTTTCCATCTAAAAAACTAGGAGTTAGAAAAATGGGCATAACTTTCGCCAACATAGAATTAATTTCCGGCGACGATTTAACTTTGTTTCGTTTGGGCTATATTCCAGAAGACAGAATTAAGCGGGTCGAAGTTAAAGCTTTAGTTGATACTGGTGCTACCATGCTGGCAATTACCGAATCGATTAAAAACCAACTAAATCTGTTTAAAGTTGACGAACAACAGGCAGAATTGGGGGATGGTTCTTTTGTTAAATTAGAAATAGTCGGTCCAGTGGATGTAAGATTTGCAAACCGTTCTACAACTGTAAGAGCCATCGTAATCCCCAATGAAACCGATGTTTTATTAGGTGCTATTCCTCTGCAAGATTTGGATGTTTTAGTTGACCCTAAAAATGAAAGGTTAATTGTCAATCCAGACAGTCCAGATATTGCTAGAAAGTTGCTTAAATAAATAGGCGGTCGCGGTAAAAAAAACTAGAGAATCGAGAAACCCGGTTTTTTAAAACCGGGTTTCTTGGATGCAAAAAAATGTGTTTCTATACCCGTTATTTATGGTAAGCTTCGCCCCAAACATCAACTCTTATTCTCCACTAAAAAACCATGAAAAAAGCACTAATCTGCGGCATTTCCGGTCAAGATGGAGCCTATTTAGCTCAACTACTCCTCAATAAAGGATACTCCGTTGCCGGCACTTCCCGCGATGCCCAAATGTCAACCTTTAGCAACCTTCATCGCTTAGGAATTAGCGACAAAGTACAGCTCGAATCCATGTCTCTAACCGACTTTAGAAGCGTCCTCCAGGTACTAACAAAAATCGAACCAGACGAAATTTATAACCTAGCCGGCCAAAGTTCCGTCGGTCTCTCTTTTGAACAGCCAGTCGAAACTCTCGAAAGTATCGCCACTGGCACTCTCAATTTATTAGAAGCAATTCGATTTACTGGCGCGCAAATTAAATTCTATAACGCCGGTTCCAGCGAATGTTTTGGCGACACCGGCGGCGAACCAGCAACCGAAACTACTCCTTTTCGCCCCAGAAGTCCCTACGCCGTCGCCAAATCTGCAGCCTTCTGGGAAGTAGCAAATTACCGAGAAGCTTATCATTTATTTGCCTGTTCCGGCATTCTTTACAACCACGAATCTCCCCTGCGGCCCCAACGATTTGTTACCCAAAAAATCGTCCGTTCTGTTTGCGAAATAGCCGCCGGCAGTAAGGATAAATTGCACTTAGGAAATACTGCGGTTTGTCGAGATTGGGGGTGGGCGCCCGAATACGTCGAAGCCATGTATTTAATCTTACAACAAAACGAACCCGACGATTATGTAATCGCCACCGGCGAGACTTATTCTTTAGAAGAATTTGTCGCCCAAACTTTTGCCGCTGTTGGTTTAGATTGGCAAGAATATGTAATAGCAGACAAGAGTTTATATCGCCCCACAGATATTGCCGTGGGTAGGGGAAACCCTGCTAAAGCAAAACAAAAATTAGGCTGGGAAGCGCAATCTAAAATGCCCGATGTTGTACGAATGATGGTAGAAGCGAGGCAAGCTAATTTTTAAACGTTCGTAGTAATCGCTTCAGGGATTTCGTTCGTAGTAATCGCTTCAGCGATTTCGTTCGTAGTAATCGCTTCAGGG
>CAZUCT010000247.1:0-10795 GCA_964619285.1 uncultured bacterium
CCCACCAGAAACCGGGTTTTTTCCCAAAAACCCGGTTTCTTAAATCTTCATGCTTTGGAGTCTTATTAATAGCCCAACAGCAAGGATTGATTTCTAAAGTCCAACCAATTTTAGACGAACTCATTGTGGCGGGTAAGCGTATCAGTTCAGAACTGTATCGGGAGGTTTTGGCGATCGCTAACGAATAACTAAAAAAGGCAAACGAGGCAAGGTTTGACCCCCAAGGTTTGCGCGATCGCCTCCTCCCCCGCAAAGGAGAAATTGGGGAATAGTTTCGGGTCCAGAAACCGGGTTTTTCGCAAAAACCCGGTTTCTTAAATCCCCATGCTGGTAAGAGGGTTAGTTATAGAGGGCGATCGCCGACCGTCGAGCTAACTGCTACCTACAGAAACTACATCCATAGCAAATCCTCCTCGAATTTATTCATCGCTGTAGAACTCAGCCAATATACTGCTAATCTCCTTAGGATTGATATCTTCGCGCTGCGATTTGGAGTAAATTGTTAATAGCAGTACGCTGTCTTCAGACTCAACTTGATAGATAAGTCGATAACCGGCGCTTTTGCCTTTTTGAATGTCGCTGTTTTTGACTCTTACCTTTAAAATGACATATTCTTCACCCATTCCCGAAAGGCGATCGCCAATAAAATTCCGAACCTGTAATTGTTCGATAATTGCCTGAATATCTAACCGTATCTGACGATATTTTTTCGATAAATTCCGCAAGTTTCTTTTATATTCAGGCGTTAAATCTATTTCAACCAAAGGAGTGTTATTCGACATCTATTCCCTCCCACATTTCAGAAAGGGGTATGCGTTTTCCTTCTTTTGCTTCCTGCAATGCCCTCCTCAAACTAGCTTTTATTTCTTCGATGGGAGTATCGTCGGGATCCTCTTCAATTTCTTCTGCCACTTCCGAAAAAAGCACGATAACTCTCACCCGACTGGGGGCGCAGTTTTCAATGGGGCGATCGAGGGATAATTGCCCTTTGTCATCCAAGGTTCCTGTAACTTCAACGGCTTTCATCTGTTTTGTCTCAACTAGGTTTTCTGCAATTTTATCATATAAGTCGATTGGTGGGGGAAACCCGGGAGTAGTTTTTCCCAATTGTATCGAGACTTTCTGACAACAATGCCAATTCACCCACCAGAAACCGGGTTTTTTCCCAAAAACCCGGTTTCTTAAATCTCCATGCTGGTAAGAGGGTTAATTGTAGGAGGCGATCGCTTGCGTATCCATTTACTGAGATTCAAAGCGATCGAGAAACAAAGCGGGCGTTCTAATTTGGGTGCCGTGGAAGTTTTTTAGGAACAGCAAATCGTTATCTAAGGAAACCAGGTAGTCTGCCTTTGCTTCATAGGCAGCTTGGCCGCTATCCTAGCTCGAACCGCTTCAAATTCTGCCCAAATTTCCGATGCCGGACGTGGGGGTGCCTCCATTGCCCGTTTTAATCCTCGGGCAATAATGCCATCGGCTTTTTGCCGTTCGCTTTCTGTTAGTGGCTGGATTTTTGCCTCGTGGAGCGACTCCACAAAGTTAAGAACCTCCAGTTGTTTGTCGGGGGATAAAACCCGCAGCTTTTCTACCACTGCTTCTTCTATGCTCATGGTTGACTACCTCTGTTTTGAATGAGTTTTGTCTATTATATCAATTGGCGATCGCTTTTTGTCTGGCAACGAGCAGTTCCAGAATTGTAGGTTGTGCGGACCAGAGTGGAACCCAACAGCAGATGAAAAAAATCGTTCTGCAAGCCGCAGAAATGATACTGTAACAGGTGTAGAACGATTTCTGCGCGGTGCAGAACGATTTCTGCGCGGTGCAGAATGATTTCTGCGGGGTGGAGAACCATTTCTCCCCGGTGCAGAACGATTTCTGCGCGGTACAGAATGGTTTCTGCGTGGTGCAGAACGATTTCTGCGCGGTGCAGAGCGATTTCTGCGCGGTATAGCTACTCCCCAACGTCGAAACCATCGCACAAACCCCTGTCGCTTTCCTCCACATCCGGGTTATTCCTCAGATAATCTCTCAACCACTGGCAATTGAGTTTCATTAAGTCGTTGAAATCCAGCACATCCCACAAAATTACCGTACCGTCTGCACTTGCAGAAGCGATTGACTTCATTGCAGCGCCCGTAAATAAGAGAAAAAGAACCTTTGGATAATTGCAGAGTTCTTTTTAACTCCTCCAAAGATTCCTCGTTATAAGCCGCCAGATTTTCTAATTGCTTAGAGTCAGTCATAGCCTTAATAATTTGATTAATATTCAGCCCAAAAAACCGATTTTTTCAGGCTAACTCCCCCGCCAGAAACCGGGTTTTTTGGAAAAACCCGGTTTCTTAAATCTGTCCGAAAAATAGACTTACTTAATTCCTTCTCAAACTAACTTTTACTTTCTAACCAACTTGCCAAATCGCTATCAGAATTAAAATCAAATAAAGCCTCGCTTAACTCATCTAAATCCGCAAGAGATAAAGTAGCGATCGCCCCTCCCACCTCATCAGATATTTCCCCTATTTGGCGAGTCAACAACCGCGTAATCCACTCCAATTTTTCCTCTTTTTTTCCTTGTTCTATTCCCTCAAGTCGCCCCTCTTCTCTACTTTGCTCAATTCCTTCTAACGTCCAAGGCAACATATTATTAGAATCGTCCCACCAGCGCAACCAAGAACCGGTTATTGATGCCTGAGTACCTTGCCAAACCCCCAAATACAAATTCAAAGGCGCAATAAAATAACGTCCGTTAGCATCCGGTTGCCTCAATTCATAACGTCCATTTGCTAAATCGTGTACCTCTAATATTCCCTCATGGGGGTCAAAAATTACATAAATCGGTACTCCTAAAATCCGTTCGTAAAAAAACCATTTCCCATAAGGATAAGTCGGTTTAACCGAATATTCTTCTTCTTCCGTATCCGAAATAAATTCCATCACCACCGCCGGAATATCCCCCTCTAAATTAGGCGTGTAACTCCTTCTCATAAAAGGCAATGGAATTGGTAAAACGTTAGCAACGTAACACCAATCAGGTGCTTTTACTACTGTTTTTTTATTAACTGTTGCACATAAGGCAAAGTTAGAAACTATTAAGGTTGTTTCTCCGATTAAACCCGCAATTTCTAGGATTTCCCGCAAGGACGACGCTAATAAAGGATGACTTAGATCGTCCGCTGGATCGTCTGGTAATTTAAAGTCATCGGGTAATTTTTCCCATTCAACAGTATAGGATACTGGGGGTTGTTTTAATTGAGCGGTAGTCATAATTCCTAAAATTAACTATTGTTATCTTCTTCTAACTGATAGGAAGTTACTTCAACAGCGGTAACATCAACAGTACCCGGAGGCGTTAAACGGATAAACTTACCCCCCTCTACCTGTAGCGGTTCGCCGCAATTAGAACATTGACACTGGGTTTGATTTAAAGCAGCAAATTCGTGACTGCATACAGGGCATTTATCTTCGATTAAGTTCTTACTCAACCACCACCGCAGAAACAGAAAAGCGATCGCCGGCGTCAACGTCAGGAATGCCAGTAAAATTAAGATAGAATTAACTAGCCATCCCAAACCTACCGAACCTAGCAACCACACAATTCCCAGAACGATTAACCAATTCCTAATAGCACCTAAATTGATTTGAAAAAGTTGATTATTTTGATTCACAGTTTTTTCCTCTTATTGTTTGTATTAAGCATTTAAGTGCTTTAAGTTAGACTTTTATCGCTAAAGCGATTACTACGAGCGATCGCTAAAGCGATTACTACGAGCGATCGCTACTAACGACTTAAAAGTTCTCTCAGTCTCTCCTCAAAAGCTCCCGAACCAAATACCGTCATAGTTTCTTGGCGCAACCACTCGCCGTCGCAGCGCTTATCCTCTCCCGCAAGAAGTTCCAGACAAGCAGCCGCCACTGCTTCTGGGTCTCGATGGGGCACTCGCCAGCCTAACTTACCATCTTGTAAGGGGTCCGCAGAACCATCGGCATCTCCGGCCAAAACCGGCAGCCCACAGGCCATTGCCTCTAAATACACGATACCAAATCCTTCTTGAGACGGCATTACATAAGCATCGGCCACCCGGTAATGTTCCACTAAATCTTCCGCAGGAACGAAACCCGCAAAAATTACCCGGTCTCCCACTCCTAAATCTAGGGCCAGTTTTTCTAATCTGGGGCGATCGTCTCCCCGCCCGATGACTAAATACTTGACTTCGGGAAACTTTTCTACTATTGCAGGCAGGGCCCTAATCGTCACGTCCACCCCCTTATAAATGTCTCCCGACCACAGTCTCGCTACCGTCATTAATACCCTTGCCCCTTGCAGGTTGTATTTTTCGATTAAACCCTCCGGTTTGGGGCCGGGAGTAAACTTATCCCCATCCACCATGCAAGGTAAAAACTGGAATTTCTCCGGGTCGAGGTTGTTACTTTCGCAGCAGCGATCGCGACTGTAACGACTAATCGTCCAAATACTCGCCGCCTCCCTCAAAGCTATTTGGGCCTTAGCAGGTAAAGTTGCCCAAACCTCCTTACCGTAAGTCAAAACTACATAAGGAACCCCCAGAGGAACGCAGAAAGTTTTTACCAGCGGTGCCAAATTAATATGACCGCAAAATACCTGTTGGGGCCGCCGTAACAGCAACAACAAAAGTAAAGTTGCCGCCATTCTCAAACGCCCCAACCAAACCGGTTCCGTTTTGAGATAAGAAAATTTTAGACTTTCCGACTCAAAAGGATTAATCGACTCCCCACCGTCTCTCAACAGCAATATTTCTGCCGGTGGAACTTGCTTTGAACTTGCCAAAGATTGATAAGCTCGAAAAATATCCTTTACATAAGATTGAATCCCACCCTCTTTAGAAAAAATTTCTAAGAATGCCATCAGCTTGACTGTCTTCTTATCCAGATTGTTATTAGTGGATGACATATTTAAAGGAATAAAAATAAATAACGCCCTTTGTTGCTTTTCCATAGTACATCTTGCACCAAAAGGAAAAGCCACAAAGGGCGTAATCGTTTATTAACAACTCGACAGTCTTAGAACAGACCCAGAGTCAAAGATTCGTCGATGGGGAAAGTTGCGCCGATGCCCAACCACAAAGTTACTAAAGTTCCAAAAAGGAAAACTGCAGTAGCAACGGGACGACGGAAGGGATTTTGGAACTTATTCACGTTTTCAATGAAAGGAACCAAAATCAAGCCTAGAGGAATACCAGCCATAATGGCAATTCCTAATAATTTGTTAGGTACCACGCGCAGGACTTGGAAAACCGGCCAGAAGTACCATTCTGGGAGAATTTCCAGAGGAGTTGCAAAAGGATCTGCCGGTTCGCCTACCAGGGCCGGGTCTAATACACCTAAACCCACGCAAAGGGCGATCGTTCCCAGAATTACAATTGGGAAGGTATAAAGCAAGTCGTTAGGCCAGGCAGGCTCGCCATAATAGTTATGGCCCATGCCTTGGGCTAGTTTCGCCCTTAATTTCGGATCGGCAAGATCCGGCTTTTTCTGAATGGACATAATCGGTTGTTCTCCGTTGTAATTGTTTGGGCGTTTTTGACCGAGTGAAGTCAAAAACGACATTTATTAACTGCTGCCAACTGGAGCTTCCAGCTTGTTGTTCTATATTCTATTGTTAACTCAAAGCTTAACTTACAAAGGACCGGAGATGCCTTGTTTGCGAATCATCAAGAAGTGCAGCAGCATAAAGACTGCAATTAACCAAGGCAACACGAAAGTGTGCAAGCTATAGAAGCGAGTTAAGGTTGCTTGGCCGACGCCGGTGCCGCCCCGCATTAATTCCACAATTAAGGGACCGACAACGGGAATGGCGTCAGGTACGCCGGAGACGATGTTTACGGCCCAATAACCGATTTGGTCCCAAGGCAAAGAATAGCCGGTCACGCCAAAGGAAACGGTAATAACGGCCATGACTACGCCTGTTACCCAGGTCAGTTCCCTGGGATTTTTGAAACCGCCGGTCAGATAAACCCGGAAGATGTGCAAAATCATCATCAGTACCATCATGCTGGCAGACCAGCGGTGGATGGAACGAATCAGCCAACCGAAGTTGACTTCAGTCATAATGTATTGCACTGAGGCCAGGGCTTCTGTGACGGTGGGCTTGTAATAAAAAGTCATGGCAAATCCAGTGGCAAACTGGATCAGGAAGCAAACTAGGGTAATCCCGCCCAGACAATAGAAGATGTTAACGTGGGGGGGGACGTATTTGCTGGAGATGTCGTCAGAGATCGCATCTACGTCTAAACGTTCGTTAAACCATTTATAGGTTTTTGAGTCGGTGACCTGCTTGGTAAACATGATGAGGCAAGATTTCCTAAATCAATATTGCTGTTTTTTTTAGTTTGGCCCTAGCCCTCCCTGAGGGCTGGTTAAATTCAGAGCCTCTCCTCTAATAATAGAATAAAGCCTTATTCTGTGTTTCAGAAAACTTTGCTACCAGGGCTCTGCTTCTATAAAAAAACTTAACATATATCCAATCTCCTTGGGGCGCTTTTCTTTCCCGTCTAATTTTCTCCTCAAAGTCTTGACAAATTACAGTTTTTGTGTTATGAAAAAATCTTTTTTAAAAAGAACAACCAAAAGAACAATCAAAAGAACAATCAAAAGAACCGTCAAAAGAACAGTTTTACTACTTTTACCAGTGGCCCTCTGCCTGGGTTTATGGGCATCCCCGGCAAGGGCGATGACGGAAGAACAAAAAATCTTAAACGAGGCCTGGGGCATCGTCAATCAAGCTTATGTTGATAACAGTTTTAACCATCAAAACTGGTGGTTCGTGCGTCAAGATTTAATGAAAAAATCCCCCAAAAACCGAGATGAAACTTACGATCTCTTGGAAGAAACGCTGGCCAGTTTGGAAGATCCTTACACCCGACTTCTCAGGCCCGACAGCTATCGCAGCTTACAAGTCGATACTTCTGGAGAACTGACGGGGGTGGGTTTACAAATTATTCAAAACCCAGAAACTAAAGAAGTAATCGTGGTAACTCCTCTGGAGGGCTCCCCAGCAGAAGCAGCAGGGATAACAACGGGCGATCGCATTATCGAAATAGATGATTTTCCCACCACAGAACTAACTCTGGAGGATGCCGCCATCAAAATGCGGGGCCAACCGGGTACTTCTGTGGTCCTGAACGTGATTAAATACGATGAGGAGGCCCCCCAAGACATAGAGCTCGTCCGAGATGTCATTAATATCAACCCGGTTTACGCCTTCTTAGACGATCGCCCCGACACCATACCCATCGGTTATATTCGCCTCGCTGAATTTAACGGCAATGCCGCCGCAGAAGTGGCCCACGCTATCGACTCCCTGGAACAGGAGGGAGCCCGTGGTTACATTCTGGACCTGCGCAACAACCCCGGAGGACTCCTCCAAGCAGGAATAGAAATTGCCCGCCTTTGGTTGGACGACGCTACCATCGTCTTCACCGTCAACCGCCAAAGCATTCTCGGTAGTTTCGATGCCTACGGGCCAGCCCTAACCGATGCCCCCTTAGTAGTCTTGGTCAACCGAGGCAGCGCCAGCGCCAGCGAAATTCTGGCCGGAGCCCTCCAAGATAACGATCGCGCTTTATTGGTGGGAGAAAAAACTTTTGGTAAAGGGCTAATTCAATCTTTATTCCAGCTTTCCGATGGTTCGGGGTTGGCCGTTACCGTCGCTAAATACGAAACCCCCAACCATACAGATATTAATAAGTTGGGCATCATGCCCGACAAGGTAGTAGAGTTAGAGCCTATTACTCGCGATCGAATCGCCACCGAAGCAGACACTCAATACCAAGCTGCAGTCGAACTTCTTAACGCTCAATTGGTTTTAGCTGCTAATAGCTAATAGCTAATGGCTGCCAAAAGCAACCACTGTTTGGTTCGCTTCAAAATTGAGAACCATCGGTTGTTTCTACCCGATTAACCACATCTTTTTCTACCCAAATAACAGGAACTTGTTGGGGAGCTACAAGATTGCTTTGTTCCTGCATAATAGTTGTAACTTGACTGGGATCGAAATGGCGGCTAAAGTCATCTTTTTTCTCAGTTAACTGCTGTTTGGCATTATTTAATTCGGCATCGATCGCCTGTAGTTTTTCTTGAGTTGACTGATAATGAGGCCAGAGTTTTATAACTGCAGAAGCGGCACAAACAGAAATGATAATATTAGTTAATAATTTGACCGTCGTTTCTAAAGCAATTCCTTGATTCGGGTTGACTGCCTGTCTGGACTTTCTTTCCCGAACTACTTTAGGAGTTGTCTCTAATTCTCGTGAAACTGGTTTGGTTCGTTGAATAGCTTGCATAATTTTTGTTGGAATAATTTTACTTACTTTACATTTAATAATTCCCAGAAATCGAGAATCTAACTCATTGAAAATAGCTTCATTAAATTTATCCTACTCCACAATAAACAGTCCCGACAGTATTTTTCTTTGGATACCAGACAGTTTGCTGTAAAAGTCAGCGGTTGTCTAGCCACCAAAACTACTATCGGGACTTTTTTAGCCTTGCCTTAAGGGGCAGCTTTTATTTGTACAGTTCGGTTGAGAGGCGGAAAGCCAAGATGCCAGGAATTAAGGCGATAACTAGAGCAACCAAAACTTGAGTATCGGACATAGTTTGAAAAACTCCCTTTTAATTGGTGGACTTTTAAGTGATTTTCAATATTCTACCCGGTATTGGGACTCTGGCTGTTTACTCTTGTTAAGATTTGAAACAAAGATTGATTTTTTGAATAATTTAGCTAATTCTCTTGACAAATAATCGTTTTGATGGTAAAAAATCGCTTAGATAGCGGTGGGAGGTTGAGAAAAGCAATTAAATCGTTTCGATCGCAAGACTGAGTTTCTCGTTAATTAATCGACAACAAGGAGATTATCGCTATGGTGGGTTTGACAGTTCGAGACTTAGATAAACTCGTTGCAGATTATCCAAATATGCAGATGGAGTTAGTAAATGGAGAAATTATAGTTATGAGTCCTTCAGGATTAGAATCAGATGAAGTGGCTGCAGAAATTGTAGCTCAATTGCGCAATTGGGTACGTCCTCGCAAGTTAGGCAGGGTAATAGCTTCTAGTGGGGGTTTTCGCTTGCCGAATACCGATGGAGACGTTCGAGCTCCAGATGCTTCGTTTACCCTCGCTGCAAAATTGCCTCGCCCCACAGAAGATTATGCAGATGTGGTTCCCGACTTGATATTTGAAGTTAAATCGAAAAGAGACAGTTTAAAGAAACTTCGCCAGAAAATAGAGGATTTTTTGGAAGCAGGAACTCAAGTGGGCGTGTTAGTCGATCCGCGAACTCAAACTATGGAAGTTTATCGCCCCAATGCCGAGAAAGTGGTACTAGGAAATGGCGATTTTTTAGAAGTACCAGAATTGCTGCCGGCATGGCAGTTATCTGTAGCTGATGTCTGGGCGCCGGAGTTTGAGTAGGATAAGCTTAAATAGCCCTGGATCGCTTTTCACCACTGGGAGACTTGGAACAAATTGTAAAATTAGAACTGAGTTTCTCGTTAATTAATCGACAACAAGGAGATTATCGCTATGGTGGGTTTGACAGTTCGAGACTTAGATAAACTCGTTGCAGATTATCCAAATATGCAGATGGAGTTAGTAAATGGAGAAATTATAGTTATGAGTCCTTCAGGATTAGAATCAGATGAAGTGGCTGCAGAAATTGTAGCTCAATTGCGCAATTGGGTACGTCCTCGCAAGTTAGGCAGGGTAATAGCTTCTAGTGGGGGTTTTCGCTTGCCGAATACCGATGGAGACGTTCGAGCTCCAGATGCTTCGTTTACCCTCGCTGCAAAATTGCCTCGCCCCACAGAAGATTATGCAGATGTGGTTCCCGACTTGATATTTGAAGTTAAATCGAAAAGAGACAGTTTAAAGAAACTTCGCCAGAAAATAGAGGATTTTTTGGCAGCGGGAACTCAAGTGGGCGTTTTAGTAGATCCGCGAACTCAAACTATGGAAGTTTATCGCCCCAATAAAGAGAAAGTGATGCTAGGAAATGACGACTTTTTAGAAGTACCAGAATTGCTGCCGGGATGGCAGTTATCTGTAGTTGATGTCTGGGCGCCCGAGTTTGATTAGGATAAGCTTAAATATCGCTTTTCGCCACTGGAAACTGGGAAGAAATTGTAAAAACTGAGTTTGCCGTTAATTAATCCAGTTTCTTCATTGCAAATTTGCTATATATGGAAAATATCGGCTAACCTTTTGCAGTTAAAAAATGAATACCACCGAAATCAAAATCAGTTTACCTCACGGTTTCTCCGAAGATGAAGCCAAACTTATGTTGGCAATTAAATTGTATGAAGTAGGGAAAATCTCTTTGGGGCAAGGAGCAAAAATTGCGGGATTTTCTAAACGTGCTTTTATGGAAATTTTGGGACGTTATAAAATTCCTATTTTTGCTTATTCTCCTGAAGAATTGCGGGAGGAATTGGGACTGTGAATAGAATTGTCGCAGACAGCACTTGTTTAATCGGACTAGAGAGAATCGAACGGCTTGATATATTGCCAGCATTATATGAGTCTATCCTTATTCCTCCAGCAGTTCAGATGGAATTTGGGGTAACGCTATCTTGGCTAGAAGTTGCACCTCCAACACCTTCTGGAATAGTTGTCGCTTTGAAAATGTTAGTAGATGAAGGAGAAGCAGAGGCGATCGCTCTGGGAGCATCCCAATTTTGCAAAAATATCATTTAGAAAGAGTTCCATTGAAGTAAGCACAGCGTAAAGAAAGAATATTACGAACATTCTCAATCTTCCATTGTGAA
>CAZUCT010000248.1:0-10670 GCA_964619285.1 uncultured bacterium
CCCCGAACTGTCCTTGATAAACTGACTCTTGAGACGAGTCTGCTAATTGCGTCATCATTCTTTGCTCCTAAATTCCATGCTCCTCAAAGAGCTCTAATTAATATTTTATAGAGTATCGGTTAAGAAACCCGGTATGAGATGAATTACCGGGTTTCTGACAATACTTGACCGGACGTAAGTTGCTCGGGATTTGCTCTTCAACTTAGAACTTTGCACTGTCCAGTTAGAAACTTGCGGCGATTTAGGTGCGGAAGTCGTATTTTTTAACGGCGATTTTTTGGGATTGAATTTAGTTAGCGATACCTTTGCTTTTAACCCCGGATTTTTTGAACTAGATGAGTCGTTTTTCTCTTACAATCTCAGGGATTTAGAAGGGGAGGGAAATGTAAGTTATAGCATTTCCCATATCGGTGAGGTACAAAATTGAAATGCTTTAGGCACTCTTGCAATAGGCACTCTTGCAATAGGGAAGAAGTAACAGAAAATTAAACGTGGGTTAACAGAATTGGAGTTGGTGTACCTCTTAAGTCCAGGAAACGCTATATTCTTTGCGTCAGTCCGATTTTGGCGGTGGCGACGATTCTAACCCCAAGCCAGTTCCCGAACCCTCTACAACTTTGGGAATCTTAACCCTTGCCGGTTTGGGAATTTCTGCTCTGAAGGGAAAATAAAGACCGGGTAAAGCTTTTGGAACTGTAGGGCTGCTGTTGGCAGCACCCCGACTGAGATTTTTGTAGTAACGGCTACAGTTCTCTGTCTCCTTTCTTGATAAATAGAGCGAGACTTATCTTTTGTGGAACAAGTAAGATAAGCAAAACTTATGAATATTATTAAAATTTTTAAGTCTAAAAGCCTTTACAACAGCAAACAATATCGCTAAGGTAGTAATAGCGGTAAAGGAAAAGGCTTCCAACCGCTAGCTCGAACAATTAAGTACAGCGATAGCGGTTCATTATCGGACGTTGATTCTATCGGTCCGGCGGTCGACATCCACCGCAGGCATCATCAATAGTGCCAACATAAATATGGAAGTTATAGAGGAGGGCAACCCTCCCAACTTCTTATTAAAGGGTGCATCTGTTGAAACTCCTTCTATTGAGGGCTAGCATTCAATCGCCAAGGTTGAATGAAAAAAGCCCCCCTCCTTCTGGAGGGGGGCTTTTTTCGATTTTTTTTTGGGGGGCCCCGGGGTTGGTGGGAGGAGCTCGGCGGTGTCGATTTTGACCAAATTGGGTGAGGTATTAGTTAAACTTATCTTAACTAACTTTATTGTTAGTGGATTTAATAGTTTGCAGTCTGGGGGGTGGTGTAGAGTTAAGTTATTGATGAGGTAGTTGCGTTTTTGGAGCGTAGCTTTTTAGCCCCATCGGATACTTGCGCAAGAGGTAAATTATGAAAAGGGAAATTCTTCTCAACTGGCGTATCTATTTTGCAGTGCCGTTAGCAGTTGCTTGGCTTCATGCGAGTCTCAATTATTCGGGATTTTGCTTTAGGAAAATGCGTTATTTAAGCGATCGGGAGAAATTTAGGATTGTGTTTGAAGCGCTTAACTTTAAAGATACTGTTAGGATACAAGCCATTGACAAAGACAACATGCGCTTTTCTAAATATTACGAGCTGGTAAAATACGAAAGCTTCGAGGAATTTATGGAGGCTAATCCTGACTGTTGCGCGATCGTTCCTGGAAAGTCCAGGAATACACCCTGGGAGAGTAGGTTGTCTTATTTTTGGGACCGCGTAACTGGCTATAATAGCGGCGAAGTTATAGTTATGAATTTTACCTTTCATTATTTAGATGAAAATGGCGAGCAAAGAGCGCAGGAAGCAACAATTAAAAGCGTTCTGAAAAATTGTGGAAACCTAAGGAGAAGACTGCGTACTTTTCCAATAGACGGATTAGACTATTATTTCTGGTAAATGAAAGTTAAATGCAAGGAAAACAAGAATTTTTTCATTGCAGAGGATACTTATGCAAGAGGTAAAAATGACGCTGAAAAAAATCTTAAACTGTTGTCTCTTTTGTGGAGGGCCTTTAGCGATCCTTTTTATGTACGCAAGTCTCAATTATTCTGGATTTTGTTTTGATAAAATGCGCTATTTAGGCGAGGAGGAGAGATTTAGAATGTTGTTTGAAAATGTGAATCAGCGAGATACTATTCGTGTAAAAACGGAGGAGCTAACATGGCAACGTTACGAACAGGTAAAATACGAAAGTTTCGAGCAATTTATGGAGATGAATCCAGACTGTTGCGCGATCGACCCCGGCGGTCCTTACGAGCTTCCACCACCTGAATTTTTAGACCGCATCACTGGATCTCATAGTGGAGAAGTAATAGTTAGAGAATACACTCTTTATTACCTTGATGAAAACGATCGCCAAATTTCAAAAAAATCTACAGGAGCAATTGTTCTACAAAATTGTGGCAAAATAAAGTATAGCGGTTCCGTAAATAGATTATGGGAAAAGTTTTGAACTTTCAAGATCGTTCTCATGCAATCGAAAGCGCTACTGGGTATCATAGTGGAGAAGTAATAGCGATAAAAAATTTCCCAGAAATAAATCACCCATTTTCAATCGCTGTATCAATATAATCTGAGAATTATTTGCCTGGAGTTCCCTTAATTGGAGTAACATCCAAGTATTTCGATTTTTTTCTGTCAACCTAAAACTAGCGAAAAAAAATGAGCAACACAATTTGGAAAGCAGAAGATTTCACACCAGCAGTTGTTACCAACTTTTACTTGTACGGAACTAATACAACCCCAACAAATCTAGTAGATGAGAGCTTGATTCGACCCGAGTCAACGACAACTTTTTAATCCCATCCGATACTTACGCAAGAGGTAAAGATGACAAAGAAAATTCTTCTCAACTGGCGTATTTATTCCTATTTATGCAAGAGGTACACACGAACATGAAAAATCTTCTAGGCTGCTGTATACTTTTGGCAGTGTCATTAACCATTATTGTTGGATGTGCAAGCCTAAATTATTCGGGCTTTTGCTTTGATGAAATGCGCTATTTAAGTGACGAGGAGAAATTTAGAATTTTGTTTGAAGCGGGAAATCAGCGAGATACTGTTCCTATAAGAACCGTCACTAAAAATGCAATACACTTTAACGCTTACGAGCGGATAAAGTACGAAGATTTCAAGCAATTTGTGGAGATGAATCCGAACTGTTGCGCGATTAATCCTGGCGGTCCTTATGACACTGCACCGTCTAATTTTTGGGATCGCATAACTGGCTATGATAGCGGGGAAGTTATAGTTATCACTTCTATCGTTCATTACATTGATGAAAACGGCGAGCGAAAATCGCAAAAAATCAAAACTGAAGATGTTTTGCAAAATTGTGGAAGAGCAAGGTATGATTGAATTAATAGCTCTCTCCAGAAAAGATGCTGAAACCTTTATTTAGTATCAAGACTTCACAATAAACTTAGTGCGATTTTAATTTTACTTAAGAGTAATCCTCCAACATTTAGATTCTGTTTAATGTAAACTGCAAGCAAACAAAAAGGATTGATAAACTATGTTTACAGCAAGAGACGTTACCAATTGGTACTTGTACGGAACAGATACAACTCCGACAAATCTGGTAAATGAGAGCTTGATTCGACCTGGAACGACAATAACTTTCTAACCCCAATAGATGCTTGCGCGCGAGGTGAATGTGATGAGTATGAGAATAAAAATTTTTATAGTAGTTTGCTGGTTCCTTTTTGGATTGCCATTAATCCTTTTTTCGATCTACGCCAGCCTAAATTATTCTGGCTTTTGCTTCGATGAAATGCGCTATTTAAGCGACGAAGAGAAATTTAGAACTGTGTTTGAAATGACGAATCAGCAAGATAATATTCTTGTAAGGACAGAGGAGCGAGGATGGGAATATTACAAACAGGTAAAATACGAAAGCTTCGAGCAATTTATGGAGACGAATCCAGGTTGTTGCGCGATCGACCCCGGCGGTCCTTACGAGCTTCCACCACCTGATTTTATTGACCGCATCACTGGCTATAATAGTGGAGAGGTAATGGCGAGAAAATATACTCTTTATTATTTGGATGAAAACGATCGTCAAATTTCCAAAAAATATAATACTCTCAGTTTTAGATCCAATTGTGGAAGAATAAAGTATTGGAACTAAAAGAACCACTATTACTGTTTAGCTAAGAGTTCGGTTTAAAATTAATTTGACTCAACGGCTTACGGTAATTCCTAAACATTTCAATTCTGTAGTGCAAACCCAAACTCAAGAAAATAGGAGCAAGAAAAACCATGTCGCTTGAAAAATCAAAAGAAATTACAAACTGGTACTTGTACGGAACGGATACAACTCCGACAAATCTGGTAGATGAGAGCTTAATTTGACCTGAGTCAACAACAACTTTTTAATCCCATCAGATATTTACGCAAGAGGTAAACACAAACATGAAAAATCTTCTAGACTGCTGTATATTTTTGGCAGTGCCATTAACCATTATTGTTGGATGTGCAAGCCTAAATTATTCTGGATTTTGCTTTGACAAAATGCGCTATTTAAGCGATGAGGATATATTTAGGATGCAGTTTGATTCTTTAAGCCAACAAAAGACTGTTCCTATTAAAACGAAAGACAAAGGAACGCAACGCTACGAACAGGTAAAATACGAAAGTTTCGAGCAATTTGTGGAGATGAATCCGAACTGTTGCGCGATAGATCCCGGTGGTCCTTACGAAGTTGGACATTCTTATTTTCTGGACCGTATAACAGGTTATGATAGCGGAAGAGTTCTAGTTAGCACTTTTACCCTTCATTATCTTGATGAAAAAGACGAGCAAAGATCGCAAGAAATAACAACTGAATATGTTCTGCAAAATTGCGGAAAAAGAAGAGGTTCTTAAGCCAATTGATGCACTTATCATTACGGCTGAGATTAATCCTCAAACATTTCAATTTTGTTCAAAGTGTAAACTGCGCAAACAACAACTTTTTAACCCCATCCGAATACTTACGCAAGAGGTAAACACGATCGTGAAAAATTTTCTAGACTGCTGTATATTTTTGGCAGTGCCATTAAGCTTTATTGTTGGATGTGCAAGCCTAAATTATTCTGGATTTTGCTTCGATAAAATGCGCTATTTAAGTGACGAGGAAAAATTTAGAATTTTGTTTGAAGCGGGAAATAACCGAGAGACAGTTCCTATAAAAACCGTCATTAAAGAAGCAATACACTTTAAGTCTTACGAGCGGATCAAGTACGAAGGTTTCGAGCAATTTATGGAAAGTAATCCAAACTGTTGCGCGATCGATCCAGGCGGTCCTTACGACGTAGCACCGTCTAATTTTTGGGATCGCATAGCTGGCTATGATAGCGGAGAAGTTATAGTTTTCACTTATATCGTTCATTACATTGATGAAAACGGCGAGCGAAAATCGCAAAAAATAAAAACTGAAAATGTTTTGCAAAATTGTGGAAGAGCAAGGTATGATTGAATTAATAGACCTCTACATAAAAGATGCTGAAACCTTTGGTATCAAACTTTTAGAATCAACTTAGTGCGCTCTTAATTTGACTTAAGAGTAATCCTCAAACATTTCGATTTTGTTTAATGTAAGCCGCAAGCAAACAAAAAGGAGCAATAAAACTATGTTTACAGCAAAAGACGTTACTAATTGGTACTTGTACGGAACGGATACAAATCCGACAAATCTGATAGATGAGAGCTTGATTCTATCTGAGCAAACAACAACTTTTTAACCCCATGTGAACACTTACGCAAGAGGTAAATATGAAAAAGGAAGTTCTTAAATACTGCATTCTTTTGGGAGTGTCATTAGCCATTCTTTTTACCTACGCAGTTCTAAACTATTCAGGATTTTGCTTCGCGAAGATGCGTTATTTAAGTGACGAAGAGAAATTTAGGATTCTTTTTGAAGCGTTTAACTCTCGAAAGACTGTTCCTATAAAAACAAAAGATAAAGGAACGCAAAATTACGAGCAGATAAAATACGAAAGCTTCGAGCAGTTTATGGAGATGAATCCGAACTGCTGCGCGATAGACCCAGGCGGTCCTTACGATTTAGCACCCCCTGAGGTTTGGGATCGCGTAACTGGTTATGATAGCGCTCAAGTTATAGTTATGACTTCTACCGTTCATTATCTTGATGAAAATGGCGAGCGAAAATCGCAAGAAATGACAACAGAAACTATTCTGCAAAATTGCGGAGGAAAAAGATATTATTGAGTCGGTTTATTTACAGGTTATTTCTCTTTTGCACTTTAAGATAACCACTGTATTAATCTTGGATGGCGTTAAGCCTAAAATTAATTTGACTCAACGACTTTAAATTAATATCAAAGCATTTCGATTTTTTTGAAAGTGCAAACTGCAAACGAACATACATACATAGGAGCAATAAAATCATGTTTACCGCAAAAGGCGTTACCAATTGGTACTTGTACGGAACCAATACAACTCCGACAAATCTGGTAGATGAGAGCTTAATTCGGTCTCAAGACGCAATCTCTACTGCACATATTGATGTGGTAGAGTTTATGGAAACTGGTGCTGGAAGGTTTGCTATTGCACCTCAGTTCCGCATCTTGCGAAAGTTTTTCTGGGAACCGGAAGACTATTTGCTATATGAAAGTCCGAACAATTCAGGTTTCATTCCACTTGATTCATATCCCCTACCACCAGCGTCAGACTTAGATCTAGATATCGAACCGGGAGAATATACCAAAGCTGAAATTGCCAAAAAATACGGACTAGAATATTACGGGTGGCCGACACAGCAGTATAACTGGCAAGATGAAACTGATGACTATGCAGAGCGAACCTACATTTATAACACGCAAGAATTTAAGATTTCCGACGAAGCAAAATTTGTTGTTACCAATAGCGGTCAAAAATGGATAGAAAATTTCGCTATTGAACCTGTGGAAAATCCACAACTGCCAGATAACTTTGATTTTGACGGTGGTAATGTAGTTACTAATACAGGCAATGCTATTCTGAAACCACAGATAGATCCCTCAGGCATCGGTCGAAAAGTCAATTTTGATTATGTTGGTACAGTTCCAAGGGTTACTTACGATCGCTCATCTTTTGTAATGGATGTTACTAAAATGAATTCGTGGACTTACGGTCTGCATCCAAACAAATTATGGGATGATATTCATAAACTCACAGATGAATTATTTAAGGAAGACATCACTAAATTTCTTGACGAGCAAGACCGACCAATTTTTTATGCGTCATCCTGGGGGACGGCTCCAGAGGCGATCGCTTTTGGAGATGGCTATATAGAAGCTCCAAAGCTCGAACCATATTTGGATAATGACGTTTTGATTGTTGGTAGCAGTCAAGACGATACGATTGAGGGTTCTTATCGTCTGATTAGTGTTGCTCCTTATGATTCTCCGATTTCTACGGAAGTACCTATAGATACCGAAATTCAGGGGAACGGAGGAAACGACATCCTGAATGGCCGAGGTGGCAGCGATACACTTCACGGGGGAGCCGATAACGACAGCCTCAATGGTCAAGACGGAAACGACGAACTTCAAGGAGAGGAAGGCAACGACAGCCTAGATGGGGGTAACGGTCTCGATACCTTAATCGGCGGTCCAGGGGACGACTTTATCGAAGGCGGGGGCAAATCCTTTGATTTTTTTCAGTCCGATGGTGACAAGGACGAACTTCATGGAGGCGATGGCAACGATACCCTTAATGGTGATGGTGACAAGGATACTTTAATCGGCGGTGACAAAAACGATCTTCTCAATGGTGGCGACGGAGACGACGAACTTCAAGGGGGTTCTGGCAACGACACCCTATATGGCGGCCTCGGTCACGATACTTTAATTGGTGGTACAGAGGACGACTCGATGGATGGTGAAGCTTGGAATGACGAACTTCAGGGGAATGAAGGGAACGACACCCTCAAAGGTGGCTTGGGCCAGGATACTTTAATCGGTGGCGCAAACAACGACAGCCTCAATGGCGATGACGACAACGACATCCTATATGGCGGTGTCGGTCACGATACTTTAATCGGTGGGCCAGGCGACGACTTGATGGACGGAGAAGGTTGGAACGACCTCCTTGAAGGAGGAGCCGGCAACGATACTCTTAATGGTGGCGATTTCAGCGATACTTTAGTTGGTGGCGGCAACAACGATCTCCTCAATGGTGGAGACGGTCCCGACAAAATTGACGGGGAAATCGGCAACGATACCCTTAATGGCGATGGCAGCAATGATATTTTTATTGCAGGTCCCGATAACGACTATATCAATGGCGGAGCCGATATAGATCTGGTCATCTTTCGCGGAGCAGAGGAGGACTACATCGCGACACCTTTTGGCGATGGCTCTTTCGAGTTCCGCGATACAGTCTCAAACCGCGACGGCACCGACACTCTAACAGGGGTGGAATTCATCAAGTTTTTAGAGGAAAACAAAGATGATGACGAAGACGACAATAACGACGACAACGGCGATAACGACGACAACGGCAAAACCATTCCCTTAACAACCGGTCAAGACGTCGCCCTAGTCATCGACAGGACTACCAGTATGGGTGACGATATCCGCGCAGTACAATCGCGCTCCAACGAAATTCTCGATGCCGCCCTCGACAGTTCTAACGGCATAGGCTCTCGAATCTCCGTCGTCGGATACAACAACTCCGGTCCGAGAACATATACTTCCTTTACCTCAGACCCAGGAGCAGCCAAAAGCGCCATCGACAGCATTTCACTAAGCGGCGGTTACGAGCCCGTCAACGGCGCCCTCATCCACAGTCTCTCTGGGGGTGCAGGAAGTTGGCGGCCCGACGCCAGCGCCCGACGCATCTTCCTCTTCGGCGACGAACCCGCCGACGACCCCGAACTGCGCTCGCGCGTCCTCGAACTGGCAGCAGATGTCGGAGTAGGAGGAGCCGGCAGCCGTCAGTCCCGGTCAATCTCCAGACGCTCCAACACCGAACGCCTCGGCAACGGAGTCGCCGTCACCCGCTTCGCCGTACAAACTCGGAACGCAAGCGGCACGGAAGTCACAGTACCCGTAGAAATATTCACCATCGTTATCGGCAGCAGCACCTCCAGCGCCGGAAGGGACTTTGCCCAACTGAGCGCCACCGGTGGCGAAGGTTTCACCGCCCGCAACGCCAACGAAGCCGTCGATGCCTTGATAGAAGCCCTCAAAACTCCCATCTCGGGTCTGCCCGTTCCCGGGCAAGAAATTAAAGGCACCAGCAGTCGAGATACCTTGACAGGGGGCAATGGCGACGACACCATTATCGGTTTCCCAAATCGGGATACTTTAACTGGTGGCGGCGGTAGCGATAGTTTTGTTTACGAAAGTTTATTACACGCGGGAGACATCATCACCGACTTCGAGCCTGGGAGCGATAAAATTATCCTCACCGAACTTTTAGACCGCATCGGTTACGAAGGAAACAACCCCATCGCCGACGGTTATCTCAAATTTGCCAGCCGGCACGGAACCACCATTATTTCCATCGACCCCGACGGTCCCGATGGCGGCGGTCGTTCCCGTTCCTTTATCGCCGTGGAAGGTGTTTCTGTTGATGCCTTGAACAACCCCATCAATTTCGGATTTTAAGCGTCTCATTACTTAATAAGATGCCGGCTTGTTGGGTTCCGTTTCACGCGCGCCCTACCTACGATTTTCTACTACAATTATCGAGGACAAAAAACAATGATTGACAAACTGCAAAAACTAGGAATTTTCGCTACTTGTTTGGCCCTAAATTACGGCATAGTTAACATAGTTAACATCGAAAAAGCTTACGGGGCAACATTCTACGATTTCAACGTTGCTATTGACTTCGGTCCCTTAGTCGATGAAACCTTCAATGGTTACTTCAGCTATACTGACTCAACAGTAACGGGATTCGGCGAAGAATACATCGCCCTCGACGAGTTTGAATTTGAGTTTTTTGGGACTAAATACAGCTTAGAAACTCACGGCGATTTAGGTGCGGAAGTCGTATTTTTTGACGGCGATTTTTTGGGATTGAATTTGGTTAACGATACCTTTGCTTTTAACCCCGGTTTTTTTGAACTAGATGAGTCGTTTTTCTCTTACAATTTTAGCGATTTAGAAGGGGCAGGAAATGTAAGTTATTCTTTGCGCCAGTCAGATTTTGGTGGTGGCGACGATTCTAACCCCAAGCCAGTTCCCGAACCTTCTACAACTTTGGGAATTTTAACCCTTGTCGGTTTGGGAATTTCTACTCTGAAGAAAAAATAAAGGCAGAAACTTTGGATGCATCTCAATTTTTAGGCAAAAGGCAAGAGGCACTCATGCTAGAGTAGGCAAGAGGCAAAAGTATATAAGGAACAGAATAATGGATATCAGAAACCCGGTTTTTTCAGGCATACCGGGTTTCTTAGTTAATTATTAATGGGAGCATCTCATAGAAAGCAAAAATAGAAAATTTCGCTGTCCCAGTTATTTATGGCTTTGCCATTAGCAATTAGCAATTAGCGTTAAGTTCTTGGTTTTCGAATTGCATTGAGATGCTCCCATTATTAATTTCCTTTCCGCAGATATTCAAATACGCTTTTATCCCCAATATCTGCAGGAATAGCTTGCACTAATTTTCGCAATCCAAATATGAGAAATAACGTCGCCCAAGCCATTAGCAAAAACC
>CAZUCT010000249.1:0-10653 GCA_964619285.1 uncultured bacterium
GGTTCTGAGGCATTCTCGGCCTCAGTTTGGGATTCTGAGGCATTCTCGGCCTCAGAAGTCCCATCCTGCCGAGACTTAATACCACCAATCATCTCTTTAGCTTTTTCCGTTACTTCTTTAATTTGATTCTCAAACTGATTGGATGTTTCTGCCCCATTTTCCTCGCTGCCATCAGACTGAGAACCCTGTTTGAGTTCCTGATGCTGTTCCCGAACTTTTTCCTTAATTTCCTCCGCTTTTTGTTGAGCTTCCGTCGCCAAAGTTTGGGCTTTCTCCTTAATTTCCCCCGCTTTTTGTTGAGCTTGCTCCTTTACTTGTTGAGCTTTATCTTGAAAGTTCTCCGCCCATCCTTGACTGCCCCTTCGCATTGACTTAATATCTTCTTTAGTCTTCTGCATATCCTCCTGTAAATAAACCGTCGCCCGAGCGATCTTGTTACCGAGTCCCGAAGCATAGAGTTCCGAGGCTTGCACGGCCCCATCCGCCACAATAACTCGCTTATTACCAGCGCTGGAGACATTCTCTGGCGACAGCAAATATAAACCCTTGAGCATACCGTTCCATCCGTAATACCTATAGAGTAAGTTGACTACCGCACCAGTTCTGATATTAAAGAGGTAGTCTGCTAACCAGCCTACTTTATTGCCGGCATCCGTCCAGATTTCGCTACCGATCGCCACTACCTCCTCCTCCGGTTCTTGTTGTGCGGGACCATCCGGACTGACATTTACTAGAATAGCATCAGCACCGATCGTCTCGATTTCTTCCCAACTCAAATACTGTCTCTTGTCACCAAATAATTCCAACTTACAACTAACACCTACGACCCGATTTCCTAGGGAATTTAACCACAATTTATCGACCCGTCCCTGACTTTTTACCGCATTTTTCTCGAAGACAAGTCGTCTTAACAATTGACTTTGTTTGATAATTTCTGGAATCTTATTCATACATATCCTCCTTGTTTAATTTAGTTAGATCGGTTTCCATGCTTTTTGTAAAAGACAAGACTTATCTTGCGGCTTTCCACCCCGAATCACCCATTACCCCACAGATATTTATTTTTAAAAACACATAGCAATCCTCTAATCGTCCTGTCAAAAAATCTTTGAGGATTGCTTAACTCTTGTTTTTTTTCGAGCCGTCGAATATTCTTCTTAACTCCTTTTATTCCTTTCTCATCTGCAGATTTTCAGTTTTTTCTTCTACCTTTTTTTCTTTTTCTCCCTTGTCTGTTTTAGTCTCCCTCGATTTAATTCCTAACTTAGTTTTAGGCGGCTCCTTGTCAACATTAATTACTATTTTAGGACCGCTACCAGCCAGTTCTATCTCCATTCCATCCACCACGGGAGCATTAGCGATCGCCTTACCATTTAAGTATGTCCCGTTCTTACCTAAGTTAATAATTTCCCAATTCCCATTAACGTATTTCAACTGAACGTGATGGCGGGAAACTACCGAACTATAAAGAACTACATCATTTTCAGGAGACCGTCCAATAGCGATCGCCACTTCCTCAGAGAAACTCCAAGTTCGGACTGGCGTTGACTGTAGTGGATGTAGCAGTGTTAGCTTAATCACATTGGCAGTTTTTTAGTTAGATTTTTTTTTTCAATTAAATTTTAGCACCCACCCCCACAGCCAATAACCTCTTTATTGACTCTTAATATTTTCCTCTTATTTTTATTAGAAAAAAACAAGAAGGTCTAATTTTTTTAAATTAGTTCAATGGTGCAACTTTAAACAGAAAAGATACCAAATCTCCCTTGCCCAGAGAAACCCGATCGCCTTGTCGCAACCGATGTCGATTTCCTTTTGGCAAAGGGGTGTTATTGATATAAGTTCCATTAGAACTGCCCGCATCTTCAATATAATAGCTATCTCCTTCCACCCTAATATCAGCGTGGATTCTCGAAACCACCTCCGCATCTGGAAAACCCGACACATCAATATCTGGGGGCACCCTATCGTTAGGCTTGCCCACATGAATTACTGGTAAATTAGTCGGGAGTTCTATTTGCGTATTAGTGCGGATATGCAGCCAGATTACCGATTGCTGCTGCAATTGAGTGCTAGCTGGGGAAACCGAGCTAGGTTCAGGAGACGCTTCCTCTTCTTCCTCTTCTTCCTTTTCTTCCTCTATCGATGGGGCCGGAGCTGGAACGGCAGAACTAGGCTCCTCCTCCGAAATAACCGAAAGCTCCCTGGCTATAGGCTCTGCTTCGACCAAAGGCTCCATCGGTGCTAAATCCGGTACCGATCCTGAGGATATTACCGTTGCTTCCACAGGAGCCTCAGAAGTTTCTGCCGTCGGCTCTACCGGGCCAGATACCACAGTAGCTAGTACCAAAGCATCGGGTTCGTCTGGCTTATGGCTCTGTTCCTCCCTGCCTTTTGACCTCAAGTCCACGCCGCACTGACCGCAAAAGGCAGCATCAGCCTGCACCGTAGCACCACAGTTAAAACAAGCGGTAGTAGCAGGTAAAGGAGTTAAACAAGCCTCGCACTGAGTCGCTCCATCGGGATTTTCGTGATTGCAATTTGGACAGACAATCATTCTCGGTTTCTGCTGTAAAATTCCTATACAATTTCGGCAAACCTCGACAAAACCTTGGTTTTGCCAAGCTGCTTCTTTCTTGCTTCAACCTGGGGAGCCGGCTCCGTCCAGTCCGCAAGCGTAACTTCGGGTAAAACCTAACCTAGTTTTTGTTTTTTGATTAACTTCAATGATTGGCCAGAGTAATTTGAGAAATTTCTTGGCTTAGTGGTCTTAATTTTACCATCCATTAGCAACTGCTGAGAAAACTTAAACCTTTACTCCCGTCAGCAACCACCAAAGCTCTCCTGTTGGTTGGATCGATCTAGATGGATAGTTAATCTCGTCCGCAACTTCTGCAAAAATTTGGTCTAAAGCAGCTTGTTTGGAAGCTCCGGCCACTACAAAGACAACGCACCGAGCTTGATTGATTAGAGGTATAGTGAAGGTGATCCGAGGTTGGTCTTCTTTGGCCCCCACTGTGACGAGGCGATCGCTTACCTTTAAAGCATCTGTCTGAGGAAACAGGGACGCTGTATGGCCATCATCTCCCATGCCCAAAAGAATTAAATCGAAACTGGGAAACTCTCCTGCCGGCACTTGAAAAAACTCTTGCAACTCTGCCTCGTGTTTTGCCGCATCCGCTACTGGGTCTCCCCCCGTAGTAGGAATATGGTAAATATTGGCTTCTGGAATTTCTACTTTATCCAGCCACAATTCCCTGGCCATTTTTTGATTGCTTTCGGGACTATCCGCCGGGACATAACGTTCGTCCCCCCAAAAAACATAGATTTTATCCCAAGGCAAATTTTCCCCCGCTAAAGCTTCGTATAAAGGTTTCGGGGTACTCCCACCCGACAAAGCAATGGTGCATCGGCCTCGTTCTTCGATCGCCTCTTGGATTTTCGACAAGCATAATTCGAGCGATCGCTCTATTAGTGCCTCTTTATTCGGCAATATCTCCACTCTTTTTTCTACTTTCATAGTCATTCTGGTATGATTTACCTTAATACTTTTCTTCTTAGTAAAAAAATTCCTAATTATTGTAGCCTGGTTCAATACAAGGAAACTCAACTTCAAAAAAAATTAACATAGTCTTCATATTTGTTAAGCAGTCAAGCTCCATAAAAATTCTATGTTAAACTAATATTAGCTAGTAGTATGATGCCCATGAATTAGTGGCGAGGGCTCTTGCCTTGTAGGTATCTAAGTCTGCGGCTTGCATCATCGATAGTCTTCTTACTCATTCCCCATTTCCCAACCAAAAAACTATGTCACCCCAAAAAAAACTTCCTCTAAAAGTACGTTATACTAGAGCCAAAGTCCGTCATTTAGCCAGTCCCTTACTCTGGTTTCCTTTAGGGATTATCTGCCTCCTTGGAGTATTTATCTGGGAGCTATCAGTCAACCCAGAATTGCTAGAAGAAGAGTTGGCAGGAGAAAATGGCGAGATCGAAAAAGAACTGTCTGCAGCTGAGATAAGTGCCATTGCGGCGGATATAGACTCATCGGAGTTTCTGCTACAAGAACTAGAATCTAATGCGCCGGTAAATCCACCAAGAGTCGTGCTTCCCAAAGCTGTATTAGAAGAATATATGGATGAAAATGGTCGAACTCTAACCCTGCTAGAAAAAACACAAAAAGAACTTTATTCCATCTACGAAAAAATTGGTAGGGAAGAAAGTACGGGAACTTTCACGGGAGAAAACCCCAACAATAACAGTCTGCTGAATTTGGGAACTACCCCCTCTCTAGGAGAATCTTCAGAGCGAAGCTCCAACAATCGATTACCAAATCCTACTCCTTTGTTGCCCCCTACTTTTAACGTATTCAGTCCCGAAAACCGAAAAGAAAATAGTAAAAACCAGTCAAATCCCTTGGAAGCAGCAATGCCAGAAGCTCTCGGCTCTGGCGACTCTTCAGAATCCCTAGAAAACGATGGCAAACAAAAGAGCAATTATAACTCTCAACTTTATGAAAGTCAGGAAGATTTAAGAAGGGATTCTGCTAACTTTCCTATAGACAATTCTCCATCATCCAGCCCTTTGCCAAACAATCCAAATTATTCAAATCCTGGAGCAGGAGTAAATTCTAATTATCAACCTTACTATATCGATCGCTCTAGTGGCTACGGCAACACCCAAAACCAACCCTACTACACTAACGGCAGCCCTACGGTTGAAACTCCAGAAAACCAGCCCTACTATAACAACAACTATGGCAACAATTCTTGGCAAAGCCAACCCACTCAACTAAACGTTCCCCTACCAGTACCCGTAGAGCCCCATAATTCTAATTTACCGAGCAATCCCTATTCGAGAACGGGCTCTCCATACTCGGGAAATTACCCCTATTCGGCAAACCAAGGAAATCCACAACTTCAGCAAAACCAAGTCAATAACGGCGCTAATTATTACCTACAAAATAATGGGGCAACTCAACAAGCTCAACCTTATAATAATTCCCAATCCAACCCTTTTAACAAGCGATTTGGAGCGGAAAATAACCCTTTTAACAATAGGTAATGGTTCGTTGTTAATTGCTAATTGCGTTCTCGAATCATTGCTAATTGCCTCTTTTCCATTACCCATTACCCATTCCCCAAAAATTAACGAGATGCCCGCATTAATAAAAAGATAGCGATTCCCAGACCAAACATATTAGGCAACCACCCCGCCAAAAAGGGAGTTAAAATGCCTTTTTGCCCCAGGGCACCGGTGATAAATCCTAATAAATAATAAGAAAAAATAATTATCACGCTAATGCCGAAGCTAGTAGCCTTGCCGGTGCGCTGGGGCCTGCTTCCCAAAGCAGCCCCCATCAGTCCAAAAGCTACACACACAAAAGGCAAGGCATATTTTTGTTGAATTCGCACTTGAGTTTTCACTACCTTTTCATAATTACCGCTGAGGCGCATTAACTCTAAATATTCGTAAGCTTGAACCAAGTTCATTTCCGAATAGTCCCGCCCTCTCTGGGCTAAATCTATAGGAGTCCGAGGAAGTTGTAGCTGTTTGTGACCGAATTTAACAATTTCGCGATAAGAACCGTCGGGAGATACGATATAAACAGTACCGTCGTAGAGATTCCAGGTACTTTCGGCAGAATTCCAACTAGCCGAGTTTGAGGAGACAATTTGTTCGATGCCGTACTGGGAGCGATCGACAATCGTAACTCCTTTCATGAATTTACCGTCAAAATTTTCCGCGTAGAAGAGGCGGGTAAGGGTGGTATATTCTTTGCCGTTGGGGGGCTTGATTTTACCAAATTCGGGATAGAAAATATTGTTTTCGCGGAAAGGAAGCTTTTCTCCATCAAGGGCTTTTTCTAAAGTAACAGAAGCTCGGTAATTAGCGGCGGGGACTATGACCTCGTTAAAAGCAAAGGTCATGCCCGTTACAACTATACTTAGCAGCAAGGCTGGTATTGCCAGGCGATAAACGCTAACTCCACAACTGCGCAGAGCAACTATTTCGCTGTCGCTAGACATCCGGCTGTAAACCATCAGAGTAGCTAAGATTATCGACATGGGGAATGCCAGAACGATGAATTCTGGCATTTTTAAGAGAAAGACTTCGACAGCGATCGCCATAGATAATCCCGACTCGGCGACTTTGCGAACTAATTCAAACATCGCCCCGATAGTTACCCCCAAGGATGAAAACAGCCCTACGCCAAACAAAAATGGTCCTATTAGCTCTTTTATAATGTAGCTATCCATCACTGGAATTGTAGGTTCCAGCCTGGTTAGGGAATTAACAGATTTAGAAAGGTTCACTCTCATTTCAAATTCGCTCGCTAATGGTTGGTTTACAGACAGTTAGATTGTTAATTGTCAATTTTTAATTGTCAATTGTTATTTAATACCGCCGGTCAAAATTTAAAAAAATTCGATGCCGTCCTTTAGTTTAAAGCCTAAAACTATCACCTAAGTAATATTGCCTTACTAAAGGATTGCTGTAAAGTTCTTCTGGCGAGCCATTAGCCAATATTTGTCCGTCCCGCATGATATAAGCTCTGTCTGTAATTGCCAAAGTTTCCCGGACGTTGTGATCCGTAATTAAGATGCCCATCTGGCGATCGCGCAATTTGGTAACAATTTTTTGGATTTCGGACATGGCAATGGGGTCAACACCTGCAAAGGGCTCGTCCAATAACAAAAACTTTGGCCCATCTTTACCCGAGGCCAAAGCTCTAGCCAATTCCGTCCGCCGACGCTCTCCCCCAGAAACGCGATCGCCTTGAGTAGAAGCTATTTTTTCCAAGCGAAACTCTCGCAACAAAAAATTCAATCGTTCTCGCCACAAGCGGCGGGGCACTTTGCTTTGTTCCAACACCAAAAGAATATTATCCCGCACGCTCAAATGCCTAAAAATACTAGGTTCCTGGGCTAAATAACCAATACCCAGTCTCGCCCGTTCCTGCATGGGCAAGGTCGTGATGTCCAACTCGTTCAACCACACGCTTCCCTGAGTGGGTTTTTCTAAACCGGTCGTAATATAAAAGGTGGTGGTTTTTCCCGCGCCGTTGGGTCCTAACAATCCTACAATTTCTCCTCGTGCCACATACAGATTAACGCGACTGACAATGACGCGCTTGCCGTAGGATTTATGAATGTTTTCCAATACAATTTTCATAAGATTTGAGGCCAATCTCCAAAAAAAGAGCAGTCCCTTCGATAGGAGCGAAAATTTAAGGACTGATGGGGGTTTTGAAGGCTGGCTTGGGATTGAATGGGGCACCGATGGCGTTTCCTGCTGCATCGGCCTCGGAAGCAGGAACGATATAAATAGACTCTACTTGCCCTTGGTTTTCGGGAAGGGCGATAAATCTGCCCTCATCAATTAGATATGTGACCGTTTCTCCGCGAATGGTATTGCCTTCTTGGAGGATAAAAACGTCGCCACTGAGAATAATGCGGCGTTCTCGACTGAAATATTGAGCCTGGGCTGCCGTTGCTTGAATGCCTCGGGCGGGATAGTTTAGTTGGACGTTTCCACGGGCCGTGATAATGCCCGTTCTGGCATCGGCCTCTTGGATGTCCGAACGAACTGTCAGGCTGCTGCCTTGTCTGTTGCCTGCTGGGGGAGCTCCGGGATTAATTTGGCCGTAGGCGGGCCAGGCGATCGCCCCTGTTAGAAAAACTGGCCACGCTAAGGCCAATATTTTTAATCTTAGGGCTCTGGGTAGTTGAGAGAGTAGCATAATCGTGCTGCTTAAATCGATAAGGTTAAAATGGCCTGCATGGCCACTACAAATCTAAAGCTATTAACCAATCATACCAACAGGATTCCGGTAGTTCCCGAAAGGCGATCGCTTTGCCCCCTTGTAGTAAAAACTCTTTTTAGTTTTTGATTTTCCCAATAATTCAGTAATCTTACGGTTGTATTTTTCTAATATTTGTCGTAAAAAAGTAGCTAAAGAAGAAAAGATTTAGTTTTTAGAGAATAAAAAAATAGGCGTTCTCCCCTCAAACAAAAGCTTACAATAAATCGAGACGCTGATTAATTTTTTTTCCGATAAGATTCTCAAAACCTATTCGTTTTCCGTAATATTTCGGTAGTCACAAGCCAGGTGATTTGTTATTATTTTGTTATTATTAAGCCCCAATTTTGAGCATTCAAACATTAATAAAAAGTCTCCGGAGAAGTTAACTACATTCAGAAGAAATAGCCAGATTAAAAACAGCAAAACTTTTTAATGGAGACTGGCTGATGGCTTCGGAATTTGATATACTACAACCTTTTTTCAACGAACAATATTACCTCAATACATATCCAGACGCCCCAGGCAGTTTCGCCTCTGGATGGGAACACTTCAAGGCAGTAGGCCTGCCAGAACACCGCAGCCCCAGCTCCGGTTACGACGCGGCCTATTATCTGACCCAAAGTATTGACAACTTTGGGGCCAGCGGCCAAAGAGATTTAATCATGGCCCTCGACGGCGACGATATTATTAGGGGCTATGGTGGGGCAGATGAAATTTACGCCGGCAATGGCAACGATATTATTAACGGCGGGCCCGGTGCCGATACCATGAACGGCGAAGGGGGCGACGACCTCTACATCGTGGATGACGCTAACGATATCGTTAACGAAACATCAAATAATGGTATTGATGTCGTTCGTTCTCCCCTGAGTTACAACCTAACAAACAACGTTGAAAATTTAATTCTCACAGAAAACAACGACATAGACGGCAGGGGCAACAATAGCGACAACCGCATCGTTGGCAACGGCGGTAACAACCTATTAATAGGCGGCAACGGTAGCGACACCTTAGTAGGCAACGAGGGCAACGACACCACTAACGGAGGCGCGGGTGACGATCTGCTCGACGGCGGCGACGGTAACGATGTCCTCAACGGTTGGACCGGTGTCGATACGATGAAAGGTGGTGCGGGAGACGACTTTTACCTGGTGGATAACAGCAACGACTTCATTTACGAAGACGTTAATGCCGGTAATGATATCGTCAGCTCTAACGTTAGCTACAATTTAGCAAATAACATCGAAAACCTCACCCTTACGGAAAACAGCGATATCGACGGCAGAGGCAACAATAGCGACAACCGCATCACCGGTAACGACGGCAACAACCTACTTATAGGCGGGAACGGTAGCGATACCCTCGTAGGTAACGCCGGTAACGACACTTTCAACGGAGGCGCGGGCGACGATCTGCTCAACGGCGGCGACGGTAACGACGTCCTCAACGGTTGGACTGGTGCCGATACGATGAGCGGTGGGGCAGGAGACGATATTTATGTAGTTGATAACAGTAACGATGTCATCTACGAAGGACTTAACGCCGGAACCGAGGTTGTTATTTCCAGTGCTAGCTACACCCTCGCAAGCAATAACCTAGAAAACCTTACACTCACAGGTAACGCTAACATCAACGGCACCGGCAACAATAGCGATAACCGCATTGCCGGCAACGGCGGTAATAATATCCTGGACGGCGGGCGCGGCAGAGACGTGCTGACTGGCAACGGCGGTAACGATACCTTCGTTATCGGCAAGAACGCCGGCGGCGCTACCGCAGCAGGGGCAGATATCATAGTTGACTTTACCAACGGCACCGATTTAATCAAGCTTACAGGCGGTTTGAGCTTTGAGGATTTACAAATCTTTGATAGCAGCGCCGGGGACGTCGTAATTAAAGATCCAAGCACCGGAGAATTTTTAGCTTTGGTCAAAGGGGTTAGCAGCAGCACCATAGATAGTAACGATTTTGTAGTGGAGATGCAGGCGTTACCGGCAGAGATTACCAGCAGTACGGTGAAGTTTGCTCCCGGGGATAGCGAAGAGGCGATCGCTGCTACTGGAGCTCCCAGCATTACCATCGGCACTCAGACTATTTATATCGGCACCTGGCAAAAAACTAGCATCAACCAAGACCCGATAATTGCAAGTTTCGACAGCGCCAACTCGGCTAATAATTGGGTGCGAACCGATTACGAAATGACGGGGGCCGACGGTCGGGGTTATGGTTTGTTCTGGGATGGAGATGATTTATATTCCGTCTTCAGCACCGACGGCACCCAGGGCAGTTCTAGCGAAGACTTCCGCAGGGCAGCGGCGGACGCGCAACAGTCCTGGTTGCGAAGTTACGGTCAAGGGGGCGGTGCCAAGATTGCGGTAGTTGCCAAGATTGACGAACTGACTGGGGAAATGACCGATGCGGCATTTTTATCGGCGGTGTTGAGCAACGGCGATAGTAATTCTTTGGTGGTTAACGATTTATCCGTTAACAGTAGCGGGAATTTGGAAGCGAGCGCTAATTCCTGGTTTAACCCGCGCAACCCCAATGGCAGCGCGATGACTAAAGTCGGTAGCGAGGGTTCGCCCTTCGATTATACCGTGGAGATAGTTCCCGATTTGAGTCGGGTGGTTAGCACTTCTGCAGTTGGTTGGACGAGTTAGGCACTGGGGTGGGGTGAAAGTGGAGACGCACCGGACGCGGAGACGCACCGGACGCGTCTCCTTGTCTTCCATTTCAATCTTAACCTAATGCGTAACTTGAGAAGCCGGGTTTCTCAAAACTTACTCAAGAGGAAAACCGGGTGCATCTCAATTTTGAGGAAAACCTACAATTCAACGCTTTTTGCTAAT
>CAZUCT010000250.1:0-6047 GCA_964619285.1 uncultured bacterium
ATCGCCTGTCGTTCTTTGAGCAATATCCGAGAGAGTATCTCCCGACTGCACTATGTACGGCTCCCACTGGTCGTTACTTCCGGTTGTCACCCCGTCGTTACCTCCAGTCGAAGAGAAATCAGTTGGATTGTCAGAAAAAACGTTCAAATCTACATTTCCGGCAATACCATCGACAGAGCCACTACTGGTTTGTTGCCAGAAAGTCCAATCGTCCCAACCACCGGGGACTCTTGGTTGTGCCGCACCATAGTGAGCAATCCATAGCGGGTAATCTGCAAATTCTTGAGTGTTGCCCACAGAACTTTCCCAGAAGTAAGGACCCGTGTAAATAATTGGCTGATGTCCCGTTCCTTCTTCAACCACATCCAGCCATTGGCGCACGCTATTAACAATGCTATTGGCATCTAGCCCATTACTGACTTCTACATCCAAAACGGGGGGCAAATCGTTAGGTTCAAGCGTGCCTATAGTGTTGAGAAAATAATTAGCTTGTTGCACTGGATCTATGTTGGGATGAAAATAGTGATAAGCACCACGACTGATACCAACATCTTTCATTTCCTCCCAGTTATCATGGAAATAGGGATCGAGAAAAGTAGTTCCTTCAGTTGCTTTGACAAAAGCGAACGAGTAGCCATCGTTCTTAACCTCTTGCCAGTTCACATTTCCTTGGTGATTGGCAACATCAATACCTTTGCTTCCGGGGTTCAACTCGATTGAATTGTCTCCAAGGTCGACTTCCTTCCAATTCAAACCAAAATAAGCATCTCCCCCGTCTTCATAGTGGAAAAATCCCACATAATACCGACCGCCTTTATCTCCTGGGATTGTATGAGTGAATTTGTCTGTGTCTGTCTGACCTACAGTAGTTTCCCACTCATTCTCAGGCGTCACCCAACGCCACTCATTAGTATCGAGATTTTTCAGCCAGATCTGATAGCCGTCATCGCCCTTTGCTTCAAAGTCGTAGGTCCGACCGCCCTCTAAATCTACCTCGGTGTAAGCCTTGACCAGAAAATTATCCGTTGGCAGTTGAGAATATCCCTTGACCGAACCTGCTCCCCAGTCAGCATTGTTAATGCCGTGACGACCATCGGTGGCAATTTCGCGAATGTTAGAACCTAAATTCAGTTGCCCAACGAGTTCAAAGCTCTTATTTTCATTGACATTCACCGGCGAGATGGCACCGCTACTGGGATCCCACTTAGATACCCAACCTCGCCACTCTTTCCGTTCGTCAACGGTTTCTATTATAACCTCGGGCTGAATGGTGAAGTTGCCATCGCCGTCATCGTAAACATTACCATCGCTGGTGCTGGTAACTTTAATGTTGTAGTCGCTGCCTTCGGCCAGGCCGGCAGGTATAGTCCAACTATAGCTGCCATCGCTTTCGGTGGAACTGCTAATGGTACTGCTGAGGGAACCACCTTTATACAGGTCAATCTTGACATTTTCGCTGATGTTGTCATTCCAACCAATGTTAATGATGTTTCCCGCCTCCCAAGTTTCGCTACCATTAGGACTGGTAACATCGATATAATAACTTGGCGGTGGCTCTACCTTGACTGTGAAGTTGCCATCGCCGTCATCGTAAACATTACCATCGCTGGTGCTGGTAACTTTAATGTTGTAGTCGCTGCCTTCGGCCAGGCCGGCAGGTATAGTCCAACTATAGCTGCCATCGCTTTCGGTGGAACTGCTAATGGTACTGCTGAGGAAACCACCTTTATACAGGTCAATCTTAACATTTTCGCTGATGTTGTCATCCCAAGCAACATTAACAGTGTTTCCCGCCTCCCAAGTTTCGCTACCATTAGGACTGGTAACATTGATGTAATAACTTGGCGGTGGCTCTACCTTGACTGTGAAGTTGCCATCGCCGTCATCGTAAACATTACCATCGCTGGTGCTGGTAACTTTAATGTTGTAGTCGCTGCCTTCGGCCAGGCCGGCAGGTATAGTCCAACTATAGCTGCCATCGCTTTCGGTGGAACTGCTAATGGTACTGCTGAGGGAACCACCTTTATACAGGTCAATCTTGACATTTTCGCTGATGTTGTCATCCCAAGCAATGTTAATGATGTTTCCCGCCTCCCAAGTTTCGCCACCATTAGGACTGGTGACATTGACGTAATAATTTGGCGGCGGCGGTGGTGGCGGTGGTGGAGCTACTTTCTCCTCTGCCTCCAAACTCAAGCTATAGTCGCTACCCGATCCACCCTTCGATTTTACCCGCAAGTAATAAGTACCCGCACCCAGGGATTCATTAATTGACTCGCCGGTGCTGCCCGAGTTGGTCGATCGCCCGACAACCCCTCTCGTTCCCTTCTTAAACAAATGCAAATCCGCATTACCGCTCAACCCGCTGAGGGAAATACCTACACCCTTTTCCCCATCCAAAGTAAAGGTATAAAAGTCGTTGCGATCGCCCCTTCCCACAAAGTCATTGTAAGATTCGGTGCCGCTGAGACTTCCCAAATTTCTGGCCTTGCGCCTGTTGTTCCCGGCATTATCTGGGGTTAGTTCGCTGAAGTTCAACCCTAAATCGTAATCTGTCGAATCCCACCTACTCCTGGACCTCACCTGTACATAATAATCGCCTGGGTTTAGAACGCGACTAATACTTTCCGAAGCACTACCACTGCGTCTTGACTTTTTAATCACTTTACCCCGACTGTTGTGCAGAAACAGGTCGGCATTGTCGCTCATACCGGATAAGTCAATCTCTACTCGACCCCTACTATCGACCCTAAATTCATAAAAGTCCTTGCGGTCCCTCCGACTCACCGAATCGCTGTAAGATTCGTTCCCGTCCAGAGTACCAATATCGTAAGCCCTCCGGCGATTGTTACCAGCGCGATCGGAACCCCTGCGGGTTTGAATTGCAGACCCATCGCTGCCGATTATCGGATCCGTTCCCTTCCGTCGCGCCTGACGAACGAACTCGTCCTCACCGATGGGCTTGTCCAACTCTAACGGCTCCGGTCCCGACATCGGTACTATCTTCTCCGAAACGTCGGAACCCTCGGCGCTAAAGTCTAGGGGCGATCGCTCCCCATCCGCCGACTCTCCATTTATCGCAGCCATAACCGGGTCGCTAGATTCTGACCCCAGACCGCTCGCTCCTGATTCTAAAAAATCAACCATAATAATGACCTCCAAATTTTTCCCATCCACCAGCCAAAAGTTGTTCTTTTAACACCTCGCGACCTGGGACGGAATGTCTCAAAAAAAAAATCATTTCCTCAGTCCTTATTTCTCGGGAATTATTACTCCCAATAACTCTTATTCTGGCTCATTCAATTAATAATGACAAGCCCTAAAATTCACCTCTTTTTTTCTCAAGTTCGCCCCCCTTTGTTCCATAAAGTTCATAAAATTCACTCTCAGAACTTACGCATTAGAAATGAAAAACAGACCTTTGAGATGGCTCTCCCGTCGGCAATGACAGAAATGGGCTTTTTTGCGTAAGTCCTATCACCCTCAAAAATCGTAGATGGAACTCTTGGGCTTTGTGGCCCATTAGGAACGCCCCAACTCGGACCTTTCTGCCCTCTAAAACCAAGATTCTACAAACTCTCAGTATTTTTTCGGAGTCATAGCCCTTGACTAGAAATTGCCATCCCCATTACTATTTAGATTGGTTCTACTATTCATAATTTTCTCATATTAATTCCTACCTGCCAACCTGCATAAGTGGGATTTTGTGGGGGATTTCCCAAAACTTCCGGTTCTCACAAACTGGGATTTTGTGGGGTTTAGTATTAAAAAGTGGGAAAACGTGGGATAATGTGCCATTAGACCAAATTACACTCAAACCCTATCTAAAATCTATGGACATCGAAACCGTCTTAAAGTGGACCGATCGCCTTGTCTATGCGAAAACCCAAAAACACCTCGACTCCCTCCAAGAGGCCATCCTCAAAGGCACCTGGCAGCGTCAAACCCATGCAGAAATTGCAGACGAATACCACTGCACTAACGACCACGTTAGAAAAAAAGCCTCCGAATTATGGCAACTCCTCTCCGAGATTTTGGGAGAAGAAATTAAAAAATCTAACGTTAAATCTATACTAGAAAAAGCAGCATTCTCTAATATTTTAAATTTCGGTTTTGGCGAGAGCTTACAAATTAATAGTGTTAACTTCTGTAGAGAAAACTGTCACTATCCCAAAGCAACAAAAAAACGCTCCGCCACCACCGAACCAGAACAACCTCACGATTTAACCTACGCCCCAGAGACAAGCGACCTCTACAACCGCACCGCCGAACTAACCCTCCTCAAACAGTGGATACTCGAAGAAAACAGCCGTATAGTCGCCCTCACGGGATTGCCCGGTATCGGCAAAACCGCCCTCGCCCGACAGCTCGTCGAACAAATCCAAGCAAAATGCGATCGCCTCCTCTGGCGCAGTCACAGTCAATTTCTCACCCTCACCTCCCTACAAACCAACCTAATAGAGTTCTTCTCCCAAAGCAAAACCCCCAAAAGACCGTCCCTCCTAGACTATCTCCGCTCCCACCGCACCCTCATCATCCTCGACGACCTCGAAGAAACCTTTACCAGCGGGCAACTGGCGGGAACTTACCACCCCGACTACCACAACTACGGTAAATTTCTCAAACAAATAGCAGAATGCCCTCACAACAGTTGTCTCCTCCTTCTCAGTCGGGAAAAACCTATAGGAATTAGCACCCTAGAAATAGAAAACCCCCACTGCCGCGCCCTACAACTCGGCGGTTTGGGGGAGTCGGCGCGGGAAATCTTGGCATCGAGAGGATTAACCGACGAAAACCGATGGCACGAACTCATCCACCTTTACGGCGGCAACCCCTCCTGGTTAAAAATTGTCGCCGCTACCATCAAAGAACTATTTAACGGCAGCGTGGGGCAACTGTTATCTTGCCCCACCGTATTTTTAGGAGATTTAGAACCGGTTTTGCTAGCAAGTTACCAGCGCTTATCCGAGTCGGAGAAAATCGCGATCGCCTACTTAGCAACCCAAGAAGCGCCAGTGGAGGTTACGCGCAAACCGGCAGATTTTCCCCTCTCCCACTCCGACTATTGGAAAGCGCTACAATCTTTAACGAGGCGCTGTCTGGTAGAGAAAGTCTCCACCAAGGGAATCTTGCGGTTTGCCGTGGGGCCGACAGTGGCGCAGTTTGTTAAAGACCAGAATTGTTCGTAGTAATCGCTTTAGCGATAGGTTCGTAGTAATCGCTTTAGCGATTGATTACGACTAAAGTCGTTACTACGAACTTATCGGTTTTTACTGCAACTGTAGCATTAGGGTTTCTGTCGTCCAAGTCGGGCACCCACAACCAAAAAAATCATAATCCTCCGTCCAAATTGCTGCTGGTAAAACTAAAGCTAAAGCAACTATTTCCCAGTCGTTAGGAACCCTGGGGATTCGCTTTCTTGCTTCTGCTTCTAAAGGAGCGTAAAAAGATTCTGCTACCAGGCTAATATAGGAGTCCATGACACCAGTGGCTAAACCTAGCAACTCCTGTTCCGTCGTTCCATTGAACCTTCCTTGGTTTCTCATTATTGTTAGCCGTCGTCGGAGTTCGTAGCCTGCCTCATCTAATACTTTTGGAACGGCATAAAGTTGAAGTTCCGATCGCTGTAATAACTCCCGTCCGCGAGGACGCAAAAGTTCTCCCACTAACACATTAGCATCTACTACTAAATCCACTATTCTCCTCCATTTAATTGATTCGTTTCAAAAGGAAAAGGTTTGCGCGGATCGAGAGCATCGATTAAAGCTTCTCGATCCATGCCGCTTTCTGCTGCTGCTTTATCCAACGCTTTATCTAAACGTTCCCACAGCGCATCTGCTTCTGCCTTATCGGGTTTAACTACTGGATAAAAATATCCCAATAATTTACCGTTTTGCTCTACTGCTAACGCTTCTTTTCCTGCTACTAATACTCGCTCTTGTAATTCGTTTAATTCTACTTTTTTCATGGTTTGCCTCTGAGTTTTCATTGATGATTTTTATGAGTTTAAACATTTGTAATGTTGGGTTCGTAGTAATCGCTTTAGC
>CAZUCT010000250.1:6147-10614 GCA_964619285.1 uncultured bacterium
GATAGGTTCGTAGTAATCGCTTTAGCGATAGGTTCGTAGTAATCGCTTTAGCGATAGGTTCGTAGTAATCGCTTTAGCGATTGATTACGACTAAAGTCGTTACTACGAACTACGACTTTAGTCGTTACTACGTAACTGATTAACTACCACCTAGTTTGACTTTGCAACAATTGTTCTAATAATTGTTCCTCGCTTAAAGCGGGTTTTTTGCAAACTAAACCTTGGCAAACTAAGCCGGTTACTCCCTCCTCTAAACTGGCTTCTTTTTTGTAAACCGCTGCGGGGAAATATCGAGCAATTAAACTCTTAATTTCCTCCCCATTACTCCGCACTAAAGTTTGATTGCGGTACCAATCTAATGCCACAAATAAACTGGGGCAAGCTTGCGGAGTTTGCTTCATCGCGGCGCTAAAAGCTTTTAAACCGGACTCGGCGCGGTCTAAATATTGTAAGTCTTCAGTTGCTAAAGAAAGACGGATTAAATTAGCGATCGCCACCCCATTTGCCGCCGGAGTTGCATTATCCGTATAACTCCTTTCTCGCATTAATAAATCTCCGCTGGCATCGCTGGCAGTATTAAAATATCCCCCCGCTTCTAAACTCCAGAGATATTCGTCAAACTCTCCTTGCAAAGTTACCGCTTTTTCTAACCAAAATAGCTGTTTTTCTTCTCCTTCAAAAACCAAACTTGCCTGCTGCAAATCTAACAGCGCTTTCACGAATAAAGCGTAATCCTCCGACTGCGCCATCACTGCCGATTTCCCTTCATAATTTAAGCGGTGAAAGCGACCTTCAACAAACTGATTTTCCAGCAGAAAATTAGCAGCATTAACCGCCAATTCCAGATATTCAACATTATTAAAAGCAACCGCCGCCCTTGCCAAACCAGAAATAGTTAAACTGTTCCAAGCGGCTATCATTTTGGTATCCGTTACCGCCGGAATGCGACCCGGCCATTTATTCCCTTTTGCCTCCCAATTGTTACGGGCTGGCGGGAAGGTTTCTAAAGCATCGGGAGGCGCACCGTAACGAATTTCAAATAACTTCGCTAAAGCTGTTTCTACAGTTTCGCTTAACTCTCCCGGTTGCTTCCGTTGCAAAACATTTTGCCCCTCAAAATTGCCGCTGGAAGTGACGGTGAAATTCTCTAAAATTGCCGTAAATTCTTCGGCAGTTAGCAGACTTTGTAACTCATGATAAGTCCAAACGTAAAAAGCACCTTCTTCCGGTTCCACATCGCCAGAATTAGCAAAACTATCCGCATCTTGGGCGGCATAAAAATATCCTGTCGGTGCCGTCATTTCTCGTTTTAACCATTTTACCGTACCGTCAGCGGCTCGTTTTAAGGCCGGTTCCTTCATGCCGGCGCTCCATAAATCTGCCAAATATTCGAGAATTTGACCGTTATCGTAGAGCATTTTTTCAAAGTGGGGAACCGTCCAGGTCGGGTCGACGGTGTAACGGTGAAAACCTCCGGCAACGTGGTCGTAAATTCCACCTAATGCCAGGTGTAAACCGCGTTTTTTACAGGCAATATTTGCCTTATCTTGAAACTCGAAATTAAAGCGAGTTCCTCGCAAAGCGGCGGCAGCATAAGGTATCATTGGGAAACATTGATGGGAGGGGCGATCGCCTATTATTACCGTGCTTATTTCCAAACCTTTTTGCAGAACTTCTCGGTCTAATTCCTGAGTTTCTGGCATAATAATAGACTGCCGCAAACCGTTTAACATTTCGGTTTTTAAAGTGTCTAATTTAGTTTTTTCCGTATCGTAAAAACGACGTATTTTTTGCAAAACCTCCAAAAATCCAGGTCGTCCGTAGCGCGGTTCCACCGGGAAATAAGTACCGCCAACAAAGGGTATCAAATCTGTGGGAGTGAGAAAAATATTTAAAGGCCAACCCCCTTGGCCGGTTAACATTTGTAATGCCTGCATATAAATGCTATCTATGTCCGGTCGTTCTTCGCGATCGACTTTTATCGGCAGGAAATATTCGTTCATGTATTGGGCGATTTTTTCGTTAGAAAAAGCCTCCCCTTCCATCACCGTACACCAGTGGCAGCTAGAATAGCCTATGGACAGAAAAATTGGTTTATTTTCCCGGCGTGCAGTTTCTAAAGCTTCCTCAGACCAAGGCCACCAGTCGATGGGATTTTCCGCGTGTTTGCGCAAATAGAGACTTTGAGTTTGAGCGAGACGGTTGGACATGATAATCTAAACCTTGATTTGTTACTGCTTTCTGAGGATTATAACAAATTTTCAAGATTTTTCAAGCTACCTCAATTGTTAATTGTTAATTGTTAATTGCTAATTGTTAATTAATTAACCTTTGACAGTTGGCAAAAATAAGTTATATTAATGGGGAACTCAAATGGATTTGACGCTTATGCCTTTAGAATTTCCTAGCGGTCCCCTACCGTTTAACTCCCCATTTTACATCCCTCGTCCCCCCATTGAGGAGCTCGCTTACCAAGAAATAGCCAAACCCGGAAGCGTCACCCGCATTAAGGCACCCAGACACACCGGGAAAAGTTCCCTAATTGTGCGTATTATTAACCGCGCTCGACAATTGGGATACAAAACTGTAACGTTAGATTTACAGCAAGTAGATGAGGAGTTTTTGCTAGTTCTAAATAGATTTTTGCGGTGGTTTTGTGCGGGAGCATCTCAATTTTGCATATTTATTTTCTCAGGAAATTATCGAGGGGTAAAAATTACAAATATGGGATGCTCCCTTTTGTGCTAACATCAGTCGCCAGTTGGGGTTAAAACCGATATTAGACGACTACTGGGATGAAGATATTGGCAGTTAATGGTAATGGTAGGAGGACATCCCTATTTAATCCAGCTTGCTTTTTATCACCCTTCTCAAGGAAATTTGACTCTGGATCGCCTTTTGGAAGAAGCACCCACAGAGGCGAGAATTTATCGCGATCGTTTGCGTTTTTGTTTGGCAAAATTACAGAATCAACCAGAGCTTATGGCAGCACTCCAAAATGTAATTAAGAGCAAACGTCCTCTGGAATTAGAACCCATAATTGCCTATGAATTAAACAGTATGGGTTTGTTGAAAGTTAATGGCAGGCATTGTTTTATTAGCTGCCAATTATACCGGAAATATTTCAGTAAAAAAATCATTATTTTAAAAAAATTAAGTCCCTTGACTATCGAGAAATTAGAAAAAGAAAATCAAAGATTAGAAAGATTGTGCAGCCTCGATGAATTAACCCAACTCGCCAACCGTCGCAGCTTCGATAAATATTGGGAATTGATTTGGCAAAAATCCACAGAAGAAGGCTTTCTTTTATCAATAATTTTGTGCGACGTTGACTTTTTTAAAAATTACAACGACACCTGCGGACATCTCGCAGGAGACGAATGTTTGCGAGCAATAGCAACTGCTTTGCGCCTGGTAATTAAACGAGAAAACGATTTATTAGCTCGTTATGGCGGAGAAGAATTTGCTGTAGTTTTACCCGATACAGAAGCATTCACCGCTACTTTTTTGGCAGAACAAATGCGAGAAGCAGTTAAAGCTTTGAACGTTCCTAATTTAGGTTCGCCAGAAGGAATGGTCGTTGGGAGCAAGTCAGTTTTGTAATTTTTCTCTCTCGATAATTTCATACTCTTACTCTTACTCTTACTCTTACTCAAGAAAAGCGTCTTTTTTTGAGTATGAGTATGAGTATGAGTATGAGTATGAGAAAATAAATATGCAAAGGTGACTTGCTCCCATGGTCGTTACTATTAGTTTGGGACTTGCCTGCACTGTTGCTAGTTTTGAAGAACAACCGAACGTACTTCTACAAGCAGCAGACGATGCCCTTTACGAGTCAAAAAGAAACGGTCGCGATCGCCTTTCTATTAGTCAGACTTTAGATTATGGATTGTTGGATTAATTAACAATTAATAATTAACAATTAATCATGGCTGCATCGGATTAAGAAACCCGGTTTTTTCAAAAAACCGGGTTTCTGGGCGGAGAATTAATCTCCCCCAAAGCAATTAACTATTAACAATTAGCAAACATGACAAACTACAGCTATCAAATAGGCGGCAGCCTCCAAACAAACGCCCCCTGCTACGTCACCCGACCAGCAGATTTTCAACTCTATAACGCCTTTTAGAAATCGGGTCAAAAGAAGGAATTGCTATTCCCTTGGGAACGGAAAAAAGTTTGGTCGAAAGTGCAGTAAAAACCCGGATAATTGAAAAATGGGAATCCCAAAACAAACCGGAACATTTAACAACAATTAGAAACCGAATCAAAAGTCACCCAAAAAGGGCGGTAAGGCTGTTGGGAATCTATCAGCAAATTTTACAAAATCTGATTGGAAACCTAGTAGGAGAGGTAAGAGTTGTCTAAAATCAGAATTCTTCCCCCTCACTGAGGAAGTCAATTGATTGGAAACACGAAGAAGAGACGGGAGTTTGGTAGCCCCGTCTTTTTAAAGCGGGGCGGAAA
>CAZUCT010000251.1:0-10593 GCA_964619285.1 uncultured bacterium
ATTGGTTACATTTTTTGGGGCCGTCTCTTTTTTTGTCACCAATTGGTTACAAAATCTGAGAAATGTCCCCTTAACCACCGCCAATATAGGAATAGGATAATTTTCTCTTACCCATTCCCTATTCCCCATTCCCCATTCCCAAAATTAACTTTCCTCTTCGCTGAGAATCTTAGGAACTTTAAAAAATTCCCCATCGGTTTCTGGGGCGCAAGCTAAGATTTCTTCTCGATGAGCAAAAGGTTCTAAATCATCGGTTCTGGTAATATTATTTAGACTAATTGCCCGACTGGTTGGGGGTACTTTTTCAGTGTCTAATTCCCTCAGTTGTTCAAAATAATCCAAAATGCTATTCAACTGAGTTGTAAACTCTTTTTCTTCTTCTGGAGTTAGTTGCAACCTCGCTAGATGGGCAACTTTTTTAACTTCTTCTATTTCAATCATATTTGTTGTTAGTTGTCTATTGTCTATTGTTAATATTTAATTGTTAATTTTAGAAAAAGACATCTTTTGTCGATCGCCCGGTAATCTTCAACCAGTTTTGAGCTTCGAGGTAATTATTCGGTGCCAAACTAATTGCTTGTTTCCAATATTCGGCAGCTTTATCAAACATCGCTTCTGCAGTTTCCGACTCTCCTTTTTCTTTTGCCTGTTCTCCTCTATAGTGAAAAATCACCGCAATATTATTAAGGGCTTGAGGCATTTTCGGGTTATTATCTAATGCTCGATCGTAATAATCCAAAGCGCGATCGTGTTCGCCATTGCTAGTATGAATTAAAGCAATATTGTAAAGAACGTAACTGCGGTCTATCGGATCTTGTTCTAGTTCGAGAGCTTGATAATAATTATCTAAAGCCTCGGCATATTCTCCATCAGCTTGCGCCGACATACCATCGCGATAATAGGCAAAAGCCTCTTTTGCTTCCTGTTTGGTAGGCAAGATTTTTAGGATTATATCCGCCATTACCGTAAAGCTTTTATCGATGAAATTATCGTTACGTTGAGTTCTAGGCATCTTTTAATTAGTTTTTTTGTTTCTGGAACTGGGTCATAGATTAGCATAGCTTACCTGCGACTTTTTTGTTCGAGTTGGGGAGAAGTTTTTTTAAGGGCTGCCGAACAGACAAGATGTCTGTTCTACGGGTCTTACCAATTAGCGGTTCCCCATTCGGTTTATTGTAATTCAACTGTTACGTCGTAGTCATACCCTCTAAAATTAGAATCAAACACCAATAAATAATTCCCCGTGGCGGGCAGTTCCACAGTGACATTTTGCTTAGAGCTATAATGACCGCCACCGCTTAGATCTTGTTGGCGGTTTGGATCGTTGGGAGGAAAGATGAAAGGCACAGGGCCATTCTTAGCCGTCACGGTTAAGGTTTGACCTTCGGAAGCGTTAAAAACATATTCGTGAGAACCACCGCCAATAAAGCGATCGCTAATTTCTACCCTCCCCCCGCTTTCTGGGAAGTTAATTTGTTGCTTTTTATAATTACAGTTGGTTTCGGTACGATTTTTCGCCACCCAACCGGAAACCTCTTTTTCTGAAGTTTGATAAGTAACTTGCAGCCAACCATTTTTCTCGTCTTTTACCGACAGAAAGCGACCGTTATCCGCAGTAGCAACTACCCGGCCAGTTTCCACGCTGGGTTGGTTGCGAATGTTCAGAGGAGGATCTGGGTCGGAAACTCTAGCTTGACTGATATCGCAGAATTGGGGGGCTTCGATTTTTGCTTCCGCAGTTGGGTTGTTACTCCCAGAGGTTGCGACCTCGGTGGGTGATGGGCGGGGACTTGCTGGTACGCTAGCTGGGGATACGGGCTCTGGAGATGATTGGCCTAGAGGTTCGGTTGTTACTTCTATTTCTGTTTCTGCTTCTTGGATATTGCTGTTTGGGGTTGATGGATCGCCGCAGGCCGCAGTTAGCATCCCTAACAGACAAGCAATACTGGCAGTTTTAAACAAAGATGGTTTTGAGGATTTGAAAGAAAAATTCATCATATTATTTTTTTCTATTAACTACTTTCTATTATTACTTTCTTTCTTACCTCTCAAATATCCGACCAATTCCCCATTCCCCATTCCCCATTCCCCCAAAAAATTATTTTTCGTGTTGTTCGTAAGCAGCAACAATTTTTTGTACTAAAGGATGTCGCACCACATCAGCTTGAGATAACTCGCAAAAGGCGATATCTTCTACTTTACTCAAAATTTTAATAGCCACTGTTAAACCCGATTGTTGATGAGTAGGTAAATCTGTTTGAGTGATGTCTCCAGTTACTACCATACGAGAACGAAAACCCAAACGAGTTAACATCATTTTCATTTGAGCGGGAGAAGTATTTTGAGCTTCGTCCATAATCACAAAAGAGTTATTGAGAGTCCGACCTCTCATGTATGCTAAAGGCGCTACTTCGATGATGCCTCTTTCCATCAAGTTTGTCATTTTTTCTGGTTCTATGAGTTCGTAGAGAGCATCGTAGAGGGGGCGCAAATAGGGGTTAATTTTTTGTTGTAAATCTCCCGGTAAAAAGCCTAATTTTTCACCAGCTTCTACTGCAGGACGGGTTAAAATTAGTCGTTCAAATTCGTTATTTAATAGGGCTTGAACTGCGATAATTGCGGCTAAAAAAGTTTTGCCAGTACCTGCGGGGCCGATGCAGAAAGTGAGGTCGCGATCGCGAATAGCTCGGACGTATTTCGACTGACGAAAAGTTTTGGCGCGAATTTCTTGGCCCCGTCGAGTAGTGGCCAGAACGTCTTGGTGTAATTCTTTGAGGTGTTCTTGGCGCTTGGTATCGATGGCGCGAACTGCGGTGGCGATGTCTGCCTCCGCGATGGTTTTGGCATCTTTCCAGAGGGGTTCGAGCGATCGCACTATTTTTTCGCATCTTTCCACTTGACTGGCTGTCCCTGCGATTAATAGTTCTTGTCCGCGCATTACCACATTAGCGCCGGTTTGTCTGGCGAGAATTTTAAGATTTTCTTCTCGATAACCAGAAAGAGCGATCGCGCTATCTTTACTTGGCAGTTCGATAGTTTTAGCAGTTCTCAAATCTATTTTTTGCTAATTGTTAATTGCTAACTGCTAATTGCTAATTGTTAATTGTCTTTTTTCCATTAGCAATTAGCAATTAGCCATTAGCAGTTTTGAGTCAGTCTTTATTCTCCAGAACGAAGTCTTGGGGTACCGACCCGAGGGCTGCTGCTGCCCGAGGGCCTACCAGAAGAAGACCGTCCCTGTGGCCCGCGACCGTTTCTAGACCCAAAAGAGGGATTATTCTCTGGTTTGTCGTCGTAGATATCCAAGTAAACCGAGTGACCAGCAGATTGTGCCACTGCCGATAACACAGTTCTAATTGCTTGAATATTGCGTCCGCCCCGACCGTAAACGCGCCCCTTTTCCGGTTCGTCAAAAGCAAGCCTGATCCAGGCTTTAGCTTGACGAGGGTTTATTTCGCAATCTACTCGCAAAGACTCCGGGGATTCCAAAAAAGGCTCTACCAAAAAACGGACTATTCCTGCATAGTCGGGGTTAGCTGACGCTGGTTGGTTCGTCGGAGGACTCGCTGCTGGTAGATTGGTCTGCATCGTTGTCTCCTGTGACTTCGCCGGTTTCGGTATTGGCAGCGGCCTCACTCGGTCCGTTATCGGTAGCGGCTTGGGGTTCGGTGTCTGCATTTGGTTCCCTTGATTCAACATTGGAAACTGCTGCGGGTTGGAATTGTACTCCGGTTCGGGCTTGTTCGAGGACATTTGCTTTTCTCAGTATGTCACGCACGGTATCTGTTGGCTGGGCCCCTTCTTTTAAACGCTTAACAATTGCGGGTACGTTCAGCCTCGTCTCATCTGTTCTTGGATTGTAAAAGCCGAGTTCTTCTAATGGACGGCCATCGCGACGGGATTTGCTCTGGGCAGCTACGATCCGGTAGCTTGCTTCCCGTTTTTTGCCATATCGTTTCAATCGCAGTTTGATCATTTCGATCCCATATACTCCTGTTTCGTTTTAATCGCAGTTTTTTTTTTCGGTGGGATTTTTGTCTGAGAGGGACTTGGTGGCACTAAATCCAATCTCCACGAGATTTTTCTCTCTAGTTACTAAAGCTGGCCAAAGCCTTTTTTCTTCTTTTTCTTCTTTTGCTTTTTCCCACCCATGCCGGGGAAACCTCTGCCTCCGGGGGGCATTCCTCTGCCCATCCCTGGCATTCCTGGCATTCCTGGCATTCCCATGCCTGGCATTCCCATGCCTGGCATATTTCCTTGGCCCATTTGTTGCATGAGCGATCGCATTCTTTGGAAATCGCTCACCAGTTTACTTACATCTTTTTCAGGATAACCCGAACCTTTACCTATTCGCCGCCGCCTGGATGGTGAAGATGCCAGCAGTTCTGGATTTTTACGTTCTTGGACGGTCATGGAATTAATCATTGCCTCGCACCGCTTCAGTTGGGTTTCTCCCTGCTGCAATTGGTCGTCGCTCATTTTATTCATTCCCGGAATTAATTTCATAATTCCGCCGAGAGAGCCCATATTCTTCATCAATCTGGTTTGTTTGAGGAAGTCGTTAAAGTCGAACTTAGCGCTGAGAATCTTTTCTTGCATCTTCTCAGCATCGGCCACGTCGAACTCTTCCTGAGCTTTTTCTACCAGAGTTAATACATCTCCCATGCCAAGAATGCGAGATGCCATTCTTTCTGGATAGAAGGGTTGTAGGGCTTCTACTTTTTCGCCCATGCCTACAAATTTGATGGGCTGGCCGGAAACGCGCCGCACTGAGAGGGCCGCCCCACCGCGACTATCTCCATCCAGCTTAGTCAGTATGGCCCCAGTAATCCCTATTTCTTCGTTGAAGGTGCGAGTTAGAGTAGCTGCTTCCTGACCGGTCATGGCATCCACCACCAACAGAGTTTCGTCTGGTTGGATGGTTTTTTTGATGTTGGCCAATTCTGCCATTAAGTCCCGGTCTATTTGCAGGCGACCTGCGGTATCGACGATAGCCGTATCTATGCCTTCTGCTTTGGCCCAGTTTATCCCCTGACGGGCTATTTCTACTGGGTCTATTCCTGTACCGAGTTGAAACACCGGGACATCTATTTGTTGGCCTAATGTTACCAACTGGTCGATAGCTGCCGGCCTGTAGATGTCCGTTGCTACCAGCAGGGCGCTGCGGTTTTGTTTGCGCAAATGTAAGGCTAGCTTGGCCGAGGCCGTGGTTTTACCCGTTCCTTGCAAGCCTGCCATGAGGACGACGGTGGGGGACTTTTCGGCTTGGGCTAGAGGGACGTTGGTTTCCCCCATGACCCTTACTAACTCTTCGTGGACAATTTTGACGAATTGTTGGTCCGGGCGTACTCCTTTAACAACTTCTGCACCTCGAGCTTTGGTACTTACTTCCGCTACAAAATCTTTGACTACTTGGAGGTTGACATCTGCTTCCAAGAGGGCGCGACGAACTTCTTTGAGGGCATCTTGGATGTTAGACTCCGAGATTTTATCTTGGCCCCTTAGTTTTTTCCAGGCTCCTTCTAAGCGATCGGCGAGGGCTTCAAACATAAATGGACTTTGGCTAGCTTGTAATGCCCTATTATAGGATAGTTTGTTGTTTTTTACAATTGCTGCGAGTGTAGTTGGCTGGAGCTGCTACTAAAGCAAATACCACGTTTTTGTATTTTTGTCAAGGTAAAAATTAGCTATAGGGGATGAACCCACAATCTGTTGGAAGCGATATAATTCAGTCATAATTGAAGGACTTGCAGACTTTTGACTATTAAAGAAAACGACTCCCTCTCAATTTGCCATTTATTAGAAAAAATTTTTGAAAACAAATATGACTAGGTGCAGCAGCCATGAGCAGAACTTCCAAAACTGTATCAGATAAAAACAATAAGAATTGTCTAACAGCCTTGCCAGGTGCAGATAGCTCTCTAAGAGAAAACCAGATCGCTTATTTGGAGAATCAATCGGAGTTGGAACAGCTTTTGCAGACTTTAGCAGAAGAGATTCCCGATCGCTCCAATCAAATCGAGCAACTCAAACAATGGCAACAAAATCTAGAAGGAGTTTTCGACTTCCAACGGCGTAACAGCAAGGTAGCGATCGCCATTATCGAACCGGGAACCTTCAGCATCCGCTATCTGAATCAAGCTTTCAGTCAATTAGCTAATGCCAGCAGTTGCAAACAAAACAAAGGCGAGGGGAATATAGTCGGCATCAGATTGCACGAACTTTTTAAAGACTGGGACGGTAAAGCGATCGAACAATTGTACCGCCGACATATTCTCAGTCGGGTGCTGCAGCAACAATATAATTTGGAAGCGGAGCATCTACAAATTCTGGAAGAGCCAGCAATTGTTAGCGTCAAAAATGCCGTAGATGGAAAGGAGCGTTATTTAGAATTTTGGCTAAATTCGGAGAATTTAAAAGTTACTAGGATCGACCAAAAGTTAGATGAATTTGCAGACTTGAAAATAAAGTTAATGTCTGCTTTAGAGCGAGAAGTTTGGTCGAGCCAACTGCAGGAGTTAGAAATTTTAGCCCAACAATTGCGTTTGGATAATTATCACATAGAAGGACTGCTTCTGCTCGAAGGGTTAGATGTAACTAACAGAGAAAAAAGAGATAGGCTGACGCAACTGCTGATAGACCGCGACTCGATGATGATACCAGAAAAATTCGAGCAAATTCACGGCAGGTTGCGATCGCTCTTTGGGGCGACCGATACCATTTTTCTGCGCAACGAAGGTCAAGAAGTACATTTATTCATCGGCAGCGAATATCTTACCAAAACTAATAAACCGATTGTTTACTCAAAATCGTCTGTGGAAGGCTCGACGTTGATGGCGGCGGCTTCGGCAAATCAAGTGTGGTATATACCGGAGTTGCGACGGGAGTGTAAAACCGACTGCGAGCAATATTTAAAACAAATAGGGGTTCGCTCTTTGTTACTCATTCCTCTGGTAGTGAATGCCAGCAACCTCAGTAATGGTAATGGCAAGCCGCAACTTTTGGGTATCTCGGGATTGACGAGCGATCGCCCTGGAAACTTTTCGGCAATGGATCGCAAAAATGCCCAAGCCTTAACTCCAGCTTTGATTACCGCAGTTCGACAGACGATCCAACAGCGCTTTACCAATATTCGCAGCACTCATCCGGCAGTGGAATGGCGCTTCTTGCAGGAAGCGGAACGTCGTAGTTTTGGTTTGCCGCCAGAAGCGATAGTCTTTGATAAGGTTTACCCTCTCTACGGCATTTCTGATATTCGCGGTTCTTCCACGGAACGCAACCGCGCTATCCAAACGGATTTAATGGAACAGTTTAAATTAGCCTTAGCTGTGGTAGATACTATTTGCCAAGGGGACGAAACAGCTTTGGGAGAAAGATTAAGAGAGGATTTAGTAGAGTACATAGAACAGTTAAGAGAAAAGGTGACTGTCGATATTGAAGTGACGGCGGTTGAGTATCTGCGAGAACATTTTGAAATTTACTTTGAGTTTTTTAATAGTTGTGGAGAGAAGGCTCAAGCTGCGATCCAAGCTTATAAGGCGGCTTGCGATAACGAGCATGGTTCGGTTTATCAAGCCCGCGATCGCTACGACGATATGCTTCACAGGATTAATAGCAACCTCCAAGCAACTTGGGAATTGTGGCAAAAGCGAATGCAGAAAGTGATACCGCACCACTGCGACTTTGAAGCTAGCGATGGTATAGACCACATGATTTACGCCGGCAAGTCGATTAATGCTCAGTTTACCCTCTTTCATTTGCGGAGTCTGCGTTACGACCAGCTTCGGGCGATTTGCGATTGTGCGCGAACGGGGTTGCGACTGGAAGCCGAGTCAGAGAGTATGCTTAAAATCGCTCATTTGGTTTTGGTGCAAGATACGACGATAGATATTTATCACAATGAAAGTACGGAAAAATTGTTCGACGTGAAAGGAACTCGGGATATACGCTATGAAATAGTGAAGAAGCGAATTGATAAAGCGATCGATAAGGCAACTAAAGATCGGATTACCCAGACGGGAATGCTAACCGTGGTTTATTCCACCGAGGACGAGTGGGAGGAATATCGTCAATATCTGCGTTACTTAGCTCGCGAGGGTTGGGTTGAAGAAAAAATAGAAATGGGTATGGTGGAACCTTTGCAGGGCGTTAGCGGTTTGAGGTTTGCTCGGGTCAAAGTTCTGCCACCTGTGGAGCAAGAGTCTGAGACGGTTAAGGATAGCGAGGTAATACAGGAGTTATAGTCGGTCGAATTAAAAGATATTATAGCAATCCTATTTGATTCGGGTTCAAAATATTGTCGCTTTTTGGGAATTGGAAAAAGCTTCAGAGTTTTTTTCTAGTTTTTAACTTTTTAGGGCTCGCGAACGGATTGCTATAGGTTCTTCAGTAGCAGCTCTAGAGTTGGGGAGCAAGTCAGTGGGTGCATCTCAATGCAAGAATTGAACCTGTGAACTTGACGCTTTTTCAGCAAAGATGCCCTCAACAAATATAATAGAGAAAGTCCAATTCGTCAGTCCCCGGCATGAGCCACTGCCTCAATCCCAATTGTCAGAAACCGAAAAACCCAGACTGGAACCGTTTTTGCGAACATTGCGGCTCCAAATTGCTGCTGAAAGACCGCTATCGCCCCATCCAACTCATCGGGCAGGGGGGTTTTGGCCGAACTTTCCTTGCTGCGGACGAGGATAAGCCCTCCAAACCCCACTGCGTCATCAAACAGTTTTTTCCTTTAGCACAAGGAACGAATAATGTCAATAAGGCAGCGGAACTTTTTGAAAAAGAAGCGGTGCGATTGGACCAGTTAGGCCAACATTCTCAAATCCCCGAACTGATGGCCCATTTTACTCAGGATGGCCGCCAATATTTAGTCCAACAATTTATCGAGGGTCAAAACTTGGCCCAAGCTTTGGAAGCGGAGGGGAAATTTAACGAAATTAAGATTAAAAATTTACTCAATAATCTGCTGCCAGTCCTGCAATTTATCCACTCCCATAACGTAATTCATCGAGATATTAAACCGGCAAATATTATTAGAAGAAATTCGGAAAATGGAGACAATGAAGGGGGAAGCGATCGCCTGGTTTTAGTGGATTTTGGGGCGGCAAAACACGCGGTGGGTACGGCTTTATTCCAAACTGGAACTACTATCGGCACTCCCGAATATACGGCCCCAGAACAAAATCGAGGTAAGGCCGTTTTTGCCAGCGATTTATATAGTTTGGGCGTGACTTGCCTCCATTTATTAACTCAAGTTTCTCCTTTTGAATTGTTCGATGTTAACGAAGATTATTGGGTGTGGCGGCGCTATTTAAACGGTAATTCTGTGAGCGAAAGTTTGGGCAGAGTTTTAGATAAATTAGTAGAAAATGCCATCAATCGCCGCTATAAATCGGTTTATGAAGTATTAGAAGAACTCAATGCTAATTACAGTGTAAATCTGTCTTTGAGCCCGGATACGAAAGTACAAAATGAGGCGATCGCCGCCAGAACTCCCTTCCAACAAATACCGCAAGTACCGCCAATAACTCCAATACAAGAAAGCCAACTAATAGTCAAAAAAGCAGCAACTCAAACTTGGGAATGCCTTTTAACTTTAAGCAATCATTCCGCCTGGGTTCGTTCCGTTGCCTTCAGTCCCGACGGGCAAATTTTAGCTAGTGCCAGCGAGGATAATACTGTTAAGTTATGGTGGGTAGATACGGGGGAAGAAATGACTACTTTTTCCAAACATTTAGATAGAGTTTATTCTGTTGCTTTTAGCCCCGATGGTAACATGATAGCTAGCGCGGGTAGAGATAAAACGGTTAAATTGTGGCAAGCGAAAACCGGACGATTAATTAAAACTATTGGCGACTGGAATAAAGCCGAATATTACAGCCATGCCAACGATATTAATTCCCTTGCCTTTAGCCCTCAAGGCAATATTTTAGCTAGCGGCAGTAAGGATAATACGATTAAACTTTGGTGGTTGGGTTCGGATATTTCCAGCGTCGATTATGGCCAATTAATTAAAACCCTAAGCGGTCATTATAAAGCCATTCGTGCCGTTGCCATTAGTCCAGATGGAGATATTTTAGCTAGCGGCAGCGAGGATAATACGATTAAATTATGGGAAGTTAGAACGGGTAAAGAAATTAAAACTTTAGGTAGTTGGTATTCTGGTTATTTACAATTTATTAATGCCGTTGCTTTTAGCCCGGATGGGGAAATTTTGGCTAGCGGCAGTTGGGATAAAACTATTAAATTTTGGGAGGCAAAAACGGGGGATTTATTAAAAAGTATTGAGGGTCATACAGATTATATTCGTGCCGTTGCTTTTAGTCCCGACGGGGAAACTTTGGCTAGCGGCAGCGACGATAAAACTATTAAAATTTGGGAGATAAAAACGGGGGAAGAATTAAGTACCATTGAGGGGCATTCTAATTTGGTTAATGCTGTCGTTTTCAGTCCCGACGGTAAAGTTTTAGCCAGCGGGAGTAGCGACAATACGGTTAAAATTTGGAGTTTATCTAAACATGGTTCGTAGCAATCGCTAAAGCGATTGTTCGCCGCAATCGCTTTAGCGATTGTTAGTAGTAATCGCTTTAGCGA
>CAZUCT010000252.1:0-10565 GCA_964619285.1 uncultured bacterium
TAGAAACGGCTACTCAAGAAGGGGTGCAACAAGGTTTACAACAGGGCGTGCAACAGGGTTTACAACAGGGTTTACAACAGGGGGTACAGCAAGGAAAACGCATAGTAGTAGAAAATTTGTTGCGAGTCCGTTTTGGTTCTTTAGATGACGAATTATCGGCAATTATAGAGCCACTTGTTGAGTTACCCGTCGAGGAGTTTACTCCTTTGTTGGTGCAATTATCTCGGGAAGAGTTATTAGCTCGTTTTCGCAATTAAATTGTCTTGAATCTACTTGAGGTTGGGTGAAGAAAACCGCAATTAATGATGTTGGGTTTCGTTTTACTCCACCCAACCTACAAGGGGAGCAAGTCAGTTTTGTAATTTTTCTCTCTCGATAATTTCATACTCTTACTCTTACTCATGACTCACACTCAAAAAAGACGCTTTTCTTGAGTATGAGTATGAGTATGAGTACTCGTCATGAGAAAATAAATATGCAAAGGTGACTTGCTCCCACCTACAAGTTACTAGCTATTACCCATTACCCATTACCTATTACCAAAAATAATGACTAATACAATGGAAACTGAAAACTTTATTAACAACTTAGAAAAAGTTGCTAAAGTTAGAACTAGCGTTGCCGGCAGTTTAAATAAAATAGCCACTACTTTAGAAGGGGCAGAAATTGCGGCTAAAGATGCTTCTGGCGGTTTTGGTTTGGAACGAGAAATTGAGGATATTCAAGCTGCTAGTAAAAACCTGCGTGATGGCGTTTTTCGCTTGATGGTTTTGGGGGATATGAAGCGCGGTAAAAGCACTTTTCTTAACGCTTTAATTGGCGAAAATATTCTGCCTAGCGATGTTAATCCTTGTACTGCTTTATTAACTGTTTTGCGCTACGGCAAAGAGAAAAAAGTTACGATTCATTTTAACGACGGCAAAAGCCCCCAAACCCTCGATTTTAAGAATTTTAAACGCAATTATACCATCGACCCGGCGGAGGCAAAACAGTTAGAAAAACAGAAAAAAGAGGCTTTCCCCGATGTCGAATATGCCGAGGTGGAATATCCTTTAACTCTGCTCTCAAAAGGTATCGAAATTGTCGATAGTCCGGGTTTAAACGATACGGAAGCTCGCAACGAATTGTCTCTCGGTTATATTAACAATTGCCATGCTATTTTATTTGTAATGAGGGCGACTCAACCTTGTACTTTGGCAGAACGTCGCTATCTGGAAAATTATATTAAAGGTCGCGGTTTGAGCGTTTTCTTTTTGATTAATGCTTGGGACCAACTTAAGGAAAGTTTGATAGATCCCGACGATGATGAGGAATTAGAAGAATCCGAATATCGACTGCGGCGAGTTTTTAAGGCAAATTTGGTGGAATATTGTATTGTTGAAGGTCATAATATTTACGACGAACGAGTATTCGAGTTATCTTCAATTATTGCCTTGCGACGCCGCTTAAAAAATGCTTCTGCTTCTCTGGATGGAACCGGTTTCCCGGAATTTATGGGGGCGTTGAATGCGTTTTTAACTCAGGAAAGGGCTATCCAGGAATTTCGGCAGGCGAGGACTTTGGGGCGGCAGGCAAATACTCGCGTTAAAGAGGCGATCGCCCGTCGAATACCGTTATTAGAACAGGATGTTACAGAACTAAAACAGCGCATTAGTTCGGTGGAACCGGAGTTTAAAAAGCTGACGGAAATTCGGGATAGTTTCCAACAGGAAATTCGGGAAGTTCGCGACGAGAAAGCAACGGCGATCGCCGACTCTTTCCGCGATTACGTCCTCAAATTGGGGGATACTTTCGAGACAGATTTTCTCCACTATCAACCGGACTTAAATTTTCTCGATTTCTTCTCTCCAGGAAAGCGAGATACTTTTGAAAAAGAACTGGCAGCAGCTTTTGAAAAATACATTAACGATCGCCTCGCTGCTTGGACTGTTACTGTAGAACAAAAAATGGATGCCGCCTTTTTACAACTATCCCGCCGGGCGGCCCACTATGGCGCTTCCTACACCAAAGTTACCGACAAAATCGCGGAAAAATTAACAGGTCAAAAAGTTAAAAGTTTCTCCAGCAATTCCCCAGAAGACGACTCTCCCGCTTGGGCAAAATGGGCGATGGGTTTGTTTTCTTTAGCGCGAGGAAATCTGGCGGGAGTGGCCATGGCGGGGGCCGGTTTTGATTGGAAAAATATCCTTTTAAATTTGATAGCTGTAGCGGGAGTTGGCGGTCTTATTGCTGCCGTTACTGGCATAACTTTAGGTCCAATTGGTTTAGCTTTATTAGGTTTAGGGGTAGGAGTTATGCAGGCAGACCAAGCACGCAAAAAGTTGGTTCAAGCTACTAAAAAAGAGTTGGTAAAACATCTCCCACAAGTAGCCCAGGAACAATGGCAACCGGTTCGCGATGCGATTAAAGAGTGTTTTAATGCTTACGAAGGAGAGGTGACGGAAAGGATTAATGATGATATTAAATCCCGTCAGGCGGAGTTAGATAATTTATTGAAACAAAAGGAGGAACGAGAAATTAATCGCGGAGAAGAATTAGCCCGTCTTAATAAGTTGGAAACTGATGTTTCTGGGGAGTACGAAAAAATAGAATCTGTTTATCAAGAGTTTCTGAGGGCAATTGGTTAGCAACGGATGGGTTATCGGTAGGAAAAAAAGCGAGTTCGTAGTAATCGCTTCAGCGATTGGTATTATTGGCTAGTTCGTAGTAATCGCTTTAGCGATTGGTATTATTGGCTAGTTCGTAGTAATCGCTAAAGCGATTGGTATTATTGTCTAGTTCGTAGTAATCGCTTTAGCGATTGGTATTATTGGCTAGTTCGTAGTAATCGCTAAAGCGATTGGTATTATTGTCTAGTTCGTAGTAATCGCTTCAGCGATTGGTATTATTGGCTAGTTCGTAGTAATCGCTTTAGCGATTGGTATTATTGGTAGGAAAAAAAGCGAGTTCGTAGTAATCGCGGAGCGCGATAAAAAAAGGTTAGTTGTCAACCTTTCTTTCCCCTTGACGAACCCAATTGTTAATTGTTAATTACTTCATCCGTTACATCCGCTATTAAATCCGTTGCTAACCACGGTCTTTCACCCACCAACAATCAAACCAACAACTAACATATAAGAAACCGGGTTTTTTCAAAAAACCCGGTTTCTGGTCCACAACAATATCTTAATCCATAATGAAACCAGAACAATCTCAAAACCTGATAAACTATCTCCAAACCGCAGTAGGAATGCTAGAATTACAACCAGAATCTCAACTAAAAAAAGACGTTAATTTTATTTGCGAGTTTCTGGTAAATCCTACTTTTAAAATCGCCGTATTTGCTCCTTTTAATTACGGCAAATCAACTCTGCTTAATGCTTTACTCGGCAAAAAAACCGTTCCCATCGATATCATCCCTACCACTGGGGCGGCTATTGCTGTTAAATACGGTACAGAACTTAAAACTAGAATTACTTTAAAAGATGGCAGCGAAATTAACGAAGATGGCATCGATATTTTAAAACGTTACGCCATTTTAGACGACAATAGAAGGATGCGAGATAATGTCGCCGCCGTCGATGTTTTCTGCCCCCATCCATTCTTAGAAACTGGGGTCGAATTTCTCGATTTGCCGGGAACCGACGACAGGGAAGCTCAGGAAATGTTGGTACGCGATAAACTGTTAACCGCAAATTTAATCGTTCAGGTTTTAGATGCTAGAAAATTAATGACTTTAAACGAACGAGAAAATTTGCGAGATTGGCTTTTGGATAGAGGAATTAATACGGTAGTTTTCGTCGTTAATTTTATGAATTTGCTCGAACTAGAAGACCAAAAAGAGGTTTCTAGAAGAATGCGGTTTGTGGCAGAAAGTTTTCGCCTTGAACTGCCAAATAATATTAGCAATCTTTATCGAGTGGATGCTTTGCCGGCTTTGCGATCGCGCTTAAAAGGAGATACTTCGGCAGCGCAAACGACCGGTTTGGCGGCCTTTGAATCTGCTTTGCAAAGTATTGTGGCCGAACAACGAGAAAAAGGTTCTTTTTCTCTGGGGCGGGTGGAGGCGATCGCTTCTCAAATTCGTCAAGGCATGGCGCTACAAATTGAAACAGTCACGGCAAAATTAAACGCTGCCCGAGAAAAACTAGAATCTAAAAAGTCGATTCAAAAAAGAGCGGAAAAATTAGTCAAACAAGGTTTTCAAAGCAGCAATTCCGAGTTCCAAAGTTGGCTTTATTTACCTAAACTTTTAGATGCTTATCAAACCGACTTAGCTGCAGCTTTGGAGGAACGTCGGTTTGATAGTTGGCAGTCGGAAAAATTGAGGCAGGAAGTGTTGAAGTGGCAAGAGAAATTGATGGAATGGGTTAATAAGGCCGGGGAGTTTTTCGACATAGAAAAACCGACGCAAATTACCATCGCTTTTCCCGAACCGCCCAAGGTTTTCTTACCGCCACCGCCGCCCTCCGTTGCCAAAAAATCCGGCGGTATCATGCCACTGGCGATCGCTGCCGGTCTCGGTTGGTTGTTAGGAGGACCGGTGGGCGCTGCCGTAGTTGGTGGGGCGACTTATCTATTGAGCGATTCTGGGGAACAACAACCGAATGTTTCTCCCGAAGAGTACCAGGAACAAGTCAAACAAGCATATAAGGATGCCGCCAAAGATTATTTGCAGGATTTTAGCGATCGCGCTTTTGCCAGTCTCAAAGAATACGAACCCATCGCCGAAAAAGCAATTAACACCCCCCCAAGCGAGACTTCCCCAGAAGTGGAGAAGTGGCAGCATCAGTTGGGGTTGTTAAACAATTTATCCGAGAATCTCGATCGCGAGTTGGAATCGTTAAAAAAATCCTCCTTTTCTTAAACTTGGGTTTGGGAATGTTACAATCTCAGGAGCAATTTACAAAAAACATGACAAATCTAATCGGGCCCGAAAAACAGCATACATCAAAAGAGGACATCAGTTCGTTAGAGCCACCACGCTTGCGTTGGGATGTCACGACAATTCTAATCGTTATGCATCTAGGGGCATTGTTGGCTTTCGTGCCAAGCAATTTTAGCATCTCGGCCCTTGGCGTTGCCTTATTTCTCTATTGCCTGACTGTGGGCGTTGGAATTTCCCTGGGTTTTCATCGACTCGCGACCCATCGCAGTTTTAAAGTTCCCAAACCATTAGAGTATTTCTTCATTTTGTGCGGGACTTTGGCATTTCAAGGCGGCGTCCGAGGTTGGGTAGGCTATCACCGGATGCATCATTTTTATACCGATCGCCAAGGAGATCCCCACGATGCCAGTCAAGGATTTTGGTGGAGTCATGTCAATTGGTTGATGCATACAGTTCCCGGCCAACCGCTACTCCCGCGCTTCACCCAAGATATTATCGCAGAGCCATTTTATCGATTTTGTCACCAACACTATATTACACTTCAAGTTCTGCTAGGAGTTGTTCTTTATGCTTTAGGCGGTATGCCCTTCGTCGTGTGGGGCATTTTCGTGCGCTTATTTGTCGGGACTCACGCCACTTTTTTTGTCAACAGCGCTTGTCACAAATTTGGTTATCGCAGTTTTAACACCGGCGATCGCTCCACCAACTGTTGGTGGGTTGCCTTGCTGACTTTCGGCGAAGGCTGGCACAACAACCATCATGCCTGCCAATCATCCGCACGGTTTCAATCGCAATGGTGGGAGGTAGATCCGGTTTGGCTTACCATCCGATTGCTGGAAAAATTGGGAATCGCAACCAACGTCAAAACTAATCTAAGCTAGAGTCAGCCTGTGTCTTCTGGTAAAAACTCTCTCAGAAACCCGGTTTTTCCAAAAAACCGGGTTTCTGGATCGGTAGTTCCTGAATTAAGTAGGTAGGCAAAAATATTTGCAGAAAATTTTCCCCGTAGAACAGACATCTTGTCTGTTCGGTGTCTAATTAATTTTGCACGACTAATTAAGAAACCGGGTTTTTGGCAAAAACCCGGTTTCCGGGCTCGCTCACATCTGCCGGAAACAAGGAAGCGATCGCCTCCACAGAGAGTTAAAATCTGGTTTGGTGGAGTACCTAAAACCAACATTTTGTAAGCATAGAGACTTGAGAAACCGGGTTTTTTCAATATTCCCGGTTTCACGCGGGCGAGTTAGCCTTGAAAAAATGGCGAAGGTATTGTCCAAAAAACCGGGTTTCTGGATCGGTAGTTCCTAACCGCCAGCATTTTCAGACTCTAATAAAGACGCCCAACGGCGTTTGAGCGCCAAAGTCAATCCATCGCCGATAGGAACCAGGCTGAGATTGATTCTGGGATCTTTAGATAGCTTTTCGTTCAAAGCCCGTATTGCTTGAGTATTGCTATCTTGTTTCTCCGGTTCCGCAACGCTGCCGCCCCAAAGAACATTATCGATCGCGATTAAGCCCCCTTTGCGGACCAACTGGAGCGATCGCTCGTAATATCCCTCGTAATTTTGCTTATCGGCATCGATGAAGACAAAATCAAAAGAGTTAGCCTCCCCCGCCGCCAACAATTTATCCAAAGTCTCCAGGGCCGGAGCTATTTTTAAAACAATTTTCTGCTCCACCCCCGCCGCCTGCCAATAGCGACGAGCGATCGCCGTATATTCGGAGCTGACATCGCAAGCAATTACCTGTCCGTCCTTGGGCAGGGCCAAAGCGACGCTCAAAGTGCTGTAACCGGTAAACACTCCTATTTCTAGAGTTTTTTTCGCCCCCATCAGTTGTACCAACAGCGCCATAAACTGCCCTTGTTCTGGAGAAATCTGCATCCGGGCTCGCGGGTGGTTCGCAGTTTCTTCGCGAAGTTGTTTGAGAACCTCGGGCTCTCGCACCGAGTTAGCGAGCAGATAATCGTAGAGGCGATCGGTTAAATTGAGAGTTTTGCTAGACATAGTTTTTTTAGGAATTGGGAATGGTTAGTTTTTGCAAACATCGGCATCAATACTTTCGTTATCTGCTCCAGTGGGATAGCCCAGATCTATCGCTCCCGCATGACGGCGAAAGCGCTGAATAGCCGCTTCTTTTTCTGCTTCTGTTTGCTCTTTTTGAGTTGGCAGGTTGCGCTGTTTGTTCGGAGAAATAGCTATCCACTCAGTTAAAGATATTCCCGCCATTTCAGCTTGTCGCGCCAGAGTTTCATAAACTCGATCGCTCAATTCTAAAGTTAATCTTTGACTCATCGAAATTTACCTCCGTTTTTAAATTTGATAATACTAAGGTAATTGTTCCCCCAAAGCCAGCCATTGTTGCAGTTCGACCTCCAGAGTGCATTTATCGCTATTAGCTAACGTCGATATGACTTGCAAATTATTTTTAATTTGCCTTAACTGTCGAATTTCCGAAATTTCGCAATTTTTCCAGTTCGTTGCCTTTTGGCTTGCTTCACTATAAGACATAGTTAAACTATCGCAAAACCAGCGAATAATTAAATCTATATCTAATAGGAAATGACCTGGAATTACGCCAGAACTAACATTAGCGATCGCCTTTGCCCGTAACATCATCGCCGAAACGATCGAAGATTCCCCCCCGTTAATCCTACTTTCAGCCAGTCGACGATAAATTAATACGGCCACCTCTGCCCATAAAATATCTTCGGTTGTATTAGCCTTCAGTACAGCAGTTTCCGCAAAACCAAGCCAGTTAAAGCCTGCAGGTACTTTTTCTTCCCCCAATTCTATGCGTTTTAGCCATGCAAGAATTTCTACAGCATCTTCGCGTTTTATTGTAGAAGTTAATTGAGTCATTACCATATAAAACTTTCAACCACCACCCAACTCCCGAGAGCGATCGCTCGCCGCCATTACCGCTTCTATCAACGCCGAACGAAAACCCGCACTTTCCAACTCCGCAATACCCGCCATCGTCGTACCCCCCGGACTGGTAACTTTATCCTTTAACTCCGCCGGATGCATCCGGGACTCTTGCAACAAAACCGCCGTTCCCAGAACCGTTTGCAAAGCCAACTTAGAAGCGATCGCCCTTGGCAACCCCGCCCGAACCCCCCCATCAGTTAAAGCCTCCACCAAAACCGCCACATAACCCGGCCCCGAACCGGAAAGGCCCGTCACCGCATCCATCATACTTTCGGGAACCTCTACAACCTCCCCCACCGCCTGCAACACCCGTTTGGCAAGGTCTAAATGAGCCGGAGTAACGTATTTTCCCGGTGCGATCGCGCTCATACCCGCCCCCACCGTCGCCGGCGTATTCGGCATTGCTCTCACTATCGGTAACTTTGGAAAAGCCGTTTCTAACTTACTTAAAGGCACCCCCGCCAAAATTGAAATTATCAAAGGTTTCTCAGTCGCGCTAACACTCAGCAACTCAGAAGCCACCGCCGGGAACACTTGAGGTTTAATAGCCAACAAAATCGCCTCCCTCACATTAGCGAAAACTTCTTTGTTATCCGCCGTTACCTCTACCCCATACTTCTCTGCCAAAAAGCCCCGCCTTTCCGTCGAAGGTTCGCTTACCAATACATCTTTAGCAGAATAAACTTCCTTAACAATTAAGCGGGATAAGAGAGCTTCTCCCATTACCCCGCCACCGATAGAACCAAATTTTTTATAACTCATTTTTTTTATTGGGAATTGAAAATTGGGAATTGGGAATTAGATGAGTTTGTAGTAATCGCTTTAGCGATTTAAAACCATTATCAATTTCCCATTCCCAACACTTACTGCATAGCCTGAGCCTGTTCTGGTTGCCAGACAGTAGAGACAGGCATTTCGCCCGTATTAACCCGAGGCCGTCCTTGTGGGACTTCGTGGACCACACCACCAGTTTGAGTCCTTACCTGAACGCAGCTAGGAGTAAACAGAAAGATACTCTCGCCGATCCGTTCTTGATGGCCGTCGAGGGCATAAGTCCCACCAGCCACAAAATCAACTGCACGCTGGGCCTGGTCTGGATCCATAATATTGAGGTTCAAGACCACCGACTTGCGTTCCTTCAAAGCGCGAATTGCTTGAGGCATTTCCTCAAAAGTGCGCGGTTCCATAACCACCACTTCAGAAATCCCATTTAAAGCCCCAGGCATACCAATGACATTATTCATAGCAGCTCCAGAAATTGAATCTCCATTAACAACACCAGCACCAGCAGCCGCCCTATCTCTTAACCTGCGATTATTGCGGCGTTGTTCTTCCGCAACCGCAGCCGGCGGTTGTTGTTCCGGTGGATAGAGGTTTTGGTACTGTTCTCCTTCTAGTTCGTCGTATTCGTATTCGTACTCAACAGGTTCGTTGAGTCCGACCAAATCTCGTAGTTTGGAAAAAACGTTCATAACTAATGCTCCTTAACTACTATCAAGCCCATCTTAAAATTTCAGGGTTAGTAAGTTTTTTACTATTTACTTTAACTACTGTTTGACAGCATTTCCCCCCATAATTTTCCGTTCGCCAAATAAGACTCGACCCAACCTAATCATAGTAGCACCCGCACCGATGGCTAAATGATAATCTGCCGACATTCCCATAGACAACTGTTCCATTTTAATATTGGACCAATTTTGCTCGTTGATTTTCTCAGCCAGTTCTTTGAGGCCATTAAAGCCTTCTAGAGTTTGAGAATCATCTAAGCCTTGGGGCAAGATTGTCATTAGACCTCGAACAGAAAGATACTGAAATTTATCCAATTCGGCTAGGTCGGCCATTAGCTCCCGAATGTTCCACCCAAATTTATCCGGATCCGGCAGGACTTTCACTTGCAGGCAAATAGATGGCCGACAGGATAGCTCTCCGGCCAAGCGATCCAGACGTTGCGCTAATTTTAAACTATCCACAGACTGAATCCACTGGAATTGTTGTAAAGCTTTTGCCGCTTTATTGCTTTGCAAATGGCCAATTAAATGCCAGCTAATATCAGTTAAATCTTGGAGTTGCTCTTGTTTGTCAGCTGCTTCCTGTACCCTATTTTCGCCAAAATCTCGGAGCCCCGCCGAATATGCCGCCCTTATTGCCTCTACAGGCACTTGTTTGGTAACGGCAATTAAGCGTACCGAGCCCGGCAAACCAGAGCGAATTTTCTCGATCCGTTCCGCAATAGACTCGATTTTATCCATGTTCATTTCGATAGTTTTAGATGAAGAATTAACAATTAACAATTAACAATTGACAATTGACAATTAACAATTAACAATTACTATTGAAAAGTATTTTTATGAATTTCCTGTAATTTCTGGTAATCTGCTGCTTGCCCCAAGCGACGAAACTGTCGCATTCGCATTTCCACCATGAGGCGAGCATCCGATCGCCCCACAGGTTCAAATCTAATCCCGTTAGGTCCATGAGTTACCAAAAAAAATAACCGCTGGGCATAGAGGGTAGTAAATAATTCTTGATTGTCGTCCACCGGACACACCCTGTAAAGCAGGCCAAAATTAGGGTGATTTATGTAATTTTCTCCAGTCATTTAGGTTTAATGTCAACAGATAATGTTGGGATTGAAAATTTAATTGGGTTGTTAAAGGCTTTCTTCTGGTTTAGATAGCCACCATTAGGTAACTTTAACCCGAGAAATTCAAACAACACGAAAAAAGCTCGGGAGTAAGGTCACGCCCCGCCTTTTCAAAGCGGGGCGG
>CAZUCT010000253.1:0-10493 GCA_964619285.1 uncultured bacterium
AGTTAATTTCTGGACTGCTTAAGAATCTGCGCGTCTTTAGACCGCAGAGTGTCAACTACGTCTTCCCGAGGTATTACACCCAATGCCTCCACTCTATAATATTCGTCAGCATCGATCGTTACATAAATTATCTAAAAATTACGCCAAATATTATTGACTATTTGACCTCCCCAATCTTTATTTTTTAACCTTTTTGATACTCGCAATATTTCTTGTAACAACTCATCAGAAATTACTACTTCAACAGCCCTAGAATTTCGCTCTTCAAACCCCGCCCATTTGAGAATTTGATACTCGTTACTTTCTATGTTTTGCTTGCCAACAATGTAAACGTTTGTATCCAAAAAAACTCTATTTAGAGTCATTTACTATTCCTCCACTTCTTTTTTTTCTAAATATTTCTGCCAACGTTCCTCTGCCATTTCCCGTTTAACTTCTCGCACCAATTCAATTATTTTTTCGCGACTGTCATATCCTGCTTCTTCTAATGCTTTTTTAAACTCGCGGGCAAAGGTATCTGCAGGCATGAAGTCTTTGCGTTTAGAATATTCGCGTATTCCTATTAATTCCTCAAAGACTTCGACTCCCACTAACACCGCTTCGATTTTTCCTTCATCTCTTAACATAATTACTTCCCGACTTTGGGAAGCAAGTTTAACAAGTTCTGGTAGTTGTTGACTCGCATCCGTTATTTTGATATTACTCATTTGTCGGTTTAACCTTTGTTAATTAACTGCTGAATTAATTATAACATATCTTTAACAAATTGGTATTAATAGCATTAGCTCCCCAGAATTAAAACTTTTGTAGCTGTTCTTCGCGATTAAAAAATTGGCGGCATAATCCCCAGGTAACTAATAAGGCAGTTGTTAAATTCCCTAAAGCTAACATGAACATAATTAATATTTGATATGCTGCCGCTACTAGAGGTTGTACTCCCGTTAATAACTGACCGGTAAAAATCCCAGGTAAGGTAACAATTCCGACAACCATCATCGAATTTATGGTGGGAATTAAACCTGCTTTTACTGCTTCTTTACGATATTTTTCTACAGCTTGTTTTGGCGTTGCCCCCAAACTTAAATATGTTTCGATTTCTAAAGGACTGGCATTAATGGTGCTGACTAAACGTTCGCCAGAAATTGCCGCCGCATTCATCGCATTTCCCAAGACTATTCCCGTTAAAGGTATTAAGTATTTCGGTTCGTACCAAACCTCGGGTTTAATTACTAATAAGTGGGTATAACCGATTGTTAAAGCAGTGCTGGTTAAGATAGAACCCCAAACTAAAAATAATAGTTTGGGGATTTTTTGACTAATTCTATTTCTGGCAACAACCGCAGCAATTGTTAGCATTATTGCCAAAATTCCTAGCACTAATAAAGGTTGGTCTGTGGCAAACACAATTGCTAAAATATATCCGACAAACAGCAGTTGAAAAATAGTGCGGAAACTGGCAATAAATAGCTGCCACTCTAATCCCAATCTTTGCCAAAAGGATAAACTAATAGTTATGGCGATCGCTCCCCAAGCAAAAGCTAAATCTGTTAAAGTTAATTCAATCATTTTTTATTAGTAGTTATAAAGTGGTTCTAGAAACCCGGTTTTTTAGAAAAACCGGGTTTCTGACAAGACCAAACCCGCTCTTTAGTAATATTTGTAAAAAGACACTGTACATCAATTCCTCATTCCCCATTCCCGATTCCCAAAAAGCGATAAGTCTCTGGTTCTATTCAAAGTTGACGTACATCCAATGAAAATACTATAAAATTTGCTTTGACAATCCTGAAAAATTTCTTCTAGTACCATTCGTGAATAAGATCCCTCCCCTAGACTTAACCCGCCAGTATGGGGCGATCGCGACTCAAATTAACGCCGCCGTCGCCGACGTACTCGCCTCCGGACGTTACATTGGCGGTTCCACAGTTGACGAGTTTGAGGAAAATTTCGCCGCCTATCTGGATGCCTCCCACTGCGTCTCCTGCAACTCCGGCACCGATGCCCTCTTTCTGGCCTTGCGAGCTTTCGATATCGGGCCAGACCATGAGGTGATAACCACCCCTTTTACTTTTTTTGCCACTGCCGAGGTTATTAGTGCTGTTGGGGCCAGACCGGTTTTTGTGGATATCGACCCCCAGACTTTTAACCTGGACCTGGAACGATGGGAAATGGCCATTACTCCTCAAACCAAGGCCATAATGCCGGTCCATATATTCGGCCAACCTGTAGATATGAGCGAGTTAATGGCGATCGCTCGCCGTCACGATTTAATTGTTATCGAAGACTGCGCCCAAGCCGTCGGTGCCGAATGGTCGGGCCAAAAGGTGGGAACTATTGGCGATGCGGGTTGCTTTAGTTTCTTTCCCACTAAAAATCTAGGGGCCTTTGGGGATGGTGGTGCTTTGGTGACAAAGGATGAGGCGATCGCCCGCCGAGTGGGAACGCTCAAAAATCACGGTCAGTCGGCTAAATATTACTCCCAAGAAATAGGTATCAACAGTCGTTTGGATGCCCTCCAAGCTGCCATTCTCTCGGTAAAGTTGCCATTTCTCGACAGTTGGAATAACCGGCGTCGCGCTTTAGCAGCTCGCTATTATCAATTTCTCAGTCAACTCCCAGGAGTGATTCCGCCGCGAGAACTTCCTGGGAGCCGTTGCGTTTGGCATCAATATACCATTCAAGTAAGCGATCGCCCCAGAGATGAAGTGGTAACTTGTTTAGAACAAGAGGGCATAACTGCAATGGTTTATTATCCAGTTCCTCTACACTTGCAGCCGGTTTACCAATCTTTAGGCTATAAACCAGGTCAGTTGCCAGTGGTGGAAGGGGTTTGCGATCGCGTCTTGTCTTTGCCCATGTTTCCCGAGCTTTCAGACCAAGAACAAGAACGAGTGATTTATGGCCTCAAAGATTGTTTGTCCAAACAATTTTAATTTTTTGTGGCAAAATATGTAGTTTTGTAACTATACTGAAATAAAAATAAAAACTTTACTGGCAGTCGTCCGGGATCGAGCATTTTTAATTAAAAATTGCCGAAAACTTACGACAAGTTTTGCACGGGTCAAATTTAATAGCCACGGGCCGAGCCATCAACCTCCGAATAGATGATTGTTTCCGTAGAACAGGCATCTTGCCTGTTCGTCAGACAGAGGCAGATGGGAAAAAAATCAATAATAGTCCCTGGCCACTAAAATCAACCCGATCGTTAAAAACAAAACTTAGGGACTTGCAATTTAATAAGATACCGATGTTGGGTTGCGTTTCACTTCGGCCCAACCTACTCCAGACCGGTACTTTATTTTTTTGCTACTCCCTTAAGAGAAAAATAATAAGAGGAAACTAAAACGAGTGGGTATCAATCAATCCAGTTCTTCAAGGCGAAGTTACGATCCAGAAGCGATCGCCCAATATTACCGCTATCGCCCCTGGCTGGCAATCTGGCGAACTATAACAGTAATCTGGTATTTTGGCGGTTTTGTAATCGGTTTGCTCTGGGATAAGTGGCGGCATCCAGAAGTCGAACACACCCCCGAAAGAGCTACCCAACTGCGAGAAGTAATTACTCGCCTGGGGCCAACCTATATTAAAGTAGGTCAAGCACTCTCCACCAGACCGGACTTAATTCGCAAAGACTTTTTAGAAGAACTCGTCAAACTTCAAGACCGATTGCCAGCATTCGACAACCAACAGGCTCTTGCCATTATCCAAAGAGAACTAGATCGAGAGATAGACGAGGTATTCAGCGAAATCTCCCCACAACCCATCGCTGCGGCAAGTTTGGCTCAAGTTTATTATGCTCGCCTGCGCGGCGGCGAAGAGGTAGCAGTAAAAGTTCAACGACCTAATTTGCTGCCTATTCTGACTCTAGACCTATATTTAATGCGTTGGGCCGCAGGCTGGATGGCACCTTGGCTGCCCTTAAATTTAGGCCACGATTTGACCCTAATAGTCGATGAGTTTGGCATTAAGCTCTTTGAAGAAATCGACTATCTTAACGAAGGTCGCAATGCCGAAAAATTTGCCGCTAACTTTGCCGACGATCCTTCTGTTAAAGTCCCCAGTATTTACTGGCGCTACACCAGCACTTGCGTTTTAACTCTGGAATGGATTAACGGCTATAAACTAAACTGTACCAGAACCATTCAAGAAGCTGGTTTGGATACTGATTCCTTAATTAATGTCGGGGTAAGTAGCGGTTTGCGGCAGTTGTTAGAGTTTGGGTTTTTCCACGCCGATCCTCATCCAGGCAACCTGTTTGCTTTGGCAGACGGGCGCATGGCTTACATAGATTTTGGCATGATGGACCAGCTAGACGAATTAACCAAGGAAACTTTGGTCGATTCAGTGGTTCATCTGATTAATAAGGATTATATGGAGTTGGCGGCAGACTTTGTGAAGTTGGGCTTTTTAAGTCCAGATACAGACATTAAGCCGATAATACCTGCTCTGGAAACGGTTTTTGCTGATATTATCGGGCAAAAAGTGGGGGATTTTAACTTTAAAACAATTACTGACAAGTTCAGCGAATTGATGTATGATTATCCTTTCCGAGTGCCTGCTAAGTTTGCTTTGATTATCCGTTCTTTGGTGACGGAAGAGGGATTGGCTTTGAGTTTAAATCCCGATTTTAAAATAGTTGAAGTGGCTTATCCTTATGTGGCAAAGCGTCTTTTGAACGGGGAGTCTCCAGCTTTGCGCCGTCGTTTGATTGAGGTTTTGTTTAAGGATGGTAAGTTCCAGTGGCATCGGTTGGAGAATATGATTTCTATTGCGAGGAGCGATCGCCAATTCGATATTTTGCCAACCGCTCAGTTGGGCTTACAATATTTGTTGAGCGAAGAAGGTGCTTTTCTAAGGAGGCAATTATTGTTAGCTTTAATTGAGGGCGATCGCCTTCATACCGATGAAGTTCAGAGCCTCTGGAAGTTGATTCAACCCGACTTAAAACCGGGTCGTTTATTTAATGCTGCTTTGGGAGCATTAGCAGAATTTTCTACCGAAAGAGCGGCGGCTTTCTTGCCTTCTGTAGTGCCGGTAACTGCTTTTAGCGAAACCAAATAGAGCCTGCCTGCCTGTGAAACCCGGTTTTTCAAACAATACCTTCGCCAAAATAAAAAAATACCATTCGTAGGTCGGGCTCCGCGACAGCGCAACCCAACAAAATCTCGATGCTGGCGAAGGTATTGTCAAAAAAACCGGGTTTCTAAGATACCAAAGGCTTAAAAATAATAACTAAAAACTAACAATATTGTGTATTATCAGCCCCAACCTCCATATTTATTATTAATTGCTGGTTTGTTAATTAGCCTAACCTGCGGCATAGCATTGGCAAATTTAATCAAACAAATAGTTAAAGATTGGTCTGTCAATAAATCTACTGCTAATGTTGCTATAATGCGCAAACCACTGCCAATTCCTTACATAGGAATAGCTCTAGGTGCTTGTATCTTTTTATCGTCTTGTTTGGAAGTATTTAGTTTTAGCAAAAAGTTCGCCTACGGTTTTTCCTTTCCTTTAACTGCAGGCACGGCCTTATTAGTTTGGTTCCAACTGAGTAAAATTTTAGATAAAATGGAACGGGGCGGCTTGCAGAAGCAAGATTTAGAATCTTTGCAATTAAGGGAAAATATTCCGCCAAGCTCCAGCAGCAAAAGTCAGGGTGGTTCTTAAAATTTAGGATTAAAAACAACAGAAATAAATGAGTATAAGTCTAGTTACGGGTGGGGCGGGATTTATTGGTTCTCATCTGGTGGAGGCTTTATTAAAGCGGGGTAAAACTGTCATAGGTGTAGATGAATTTAACACTTATTACGACCCCGCTTTGAAGCAAAAAAATATCGATGCTTTTGAAAAACATCCTAAATTTCAACTAATTGTTGGAGACATTCAGTTTTTAGATTGGTCGAAACTATTAGTTGATGTGGATGTAGTTTATCATCAGGCAGCCCAAGCAGGAGTTCGTGCTAGTTGGGGAAAAAGTTTTCGCCATTACACCGAACGTAATATTAATGCTACTCAAGTATTATTAGAAGCAGCTAAGGACTTCCCGCAACTTAAAAGATTTGTTTATGCTTCCTCTTCTTCTATTTATGGCAATGCGGAAACTTTCCCCACTCCCGAATCTATTTGTCCCCAACCGGTTTCTCCTTATGGCATTACTAAGTTAGCGGGAGAGCAGCTATGTAGTTTGTATCATCAAAATTTTGGGGTGCCTTGTACGGCTTTGCGTTACTTTACGGTTTACGGGCCTCGCCAGCGTCCCGATATGGCTTTTCATAAGTTTTTTAAGTTAATTATGGAGGATAAGCCTATTTCTATTTATGGCGACGGACAGCAAACTAGGGATTTTACTTTTGTTAGCGACTGCGTGGCGGCTAATTTAGCTGCGGCTGAAGTTCCAGAAGCGGTGGGGCAGACGTTCAATATTGGGGGAGGGTCTCGGGCGGTGCTGACAGAAATTATTGATACTATGGAAAAAATTGTCGGGCGTCCTATTGGTAGAAACTTTGTGGGGGCTGCTAGGGGAGATGCCCGCCATACTAGCGCCGATGTTTCTAAAGCTAGGGAAATTTTGGGCTATCAACCGCAGGTTTCTTTGGCAGAGGGTTTGAGGCGAGAGTGGGAGTGGATGCGATCGCTTAGTTAAAAACTATCCCTCACTCCAATAAGTTAAATCCCGTCCTAACAAAGCACTTAATTTCTCTACTTCTGGTGCCAACTCTTGTTGTAGGCGGCGACAAAGTTCGGTATCTAGTGGGGGACGGGGCTTATATTCGGCGTTCAAGTCTTTAAGAGTCTGCTTTACTCTTTCTAATAGAGCCCGACGCAGGGAACGGGGTAGGGGAATAAAAAACTTCCCAATTTCCAAGAGTCGGGAAGGTGGATATTTAAGAAATTGTTGCAGAAAGACGCTGCGGACTTTTTTATTAGAATTAATTGCATTAAATTCAATTTCAAAATTAGGATTTACCCCTAAAAACTCTAGAGTATCCTTATAAACTTTTGCCAAATCGCTCTTAAAATCGTCAAAGATAATAATATGAACCCGTTCCCTGCTAAAAGCGTCAAAATATCTTTCAATTTGCTCGGAAAATTTAACTATTTCCCGATAGAATAGTTTGTCTGGATATCTACATTTTAATGGTATCCTTTTTCCTAGCTTTCTTTCTGCTTCTGCATCTAAAGCTTCTTTAAAATCTTGAATATCTTCGCTAGAACCATCGTACAAATGCTGACTGTAATAGGAATACATTAGAGATACGGGTTCCCTCAGCATAATGATAATTTTTGCCTCTGGATTGAAAGCGTGAATTTCTTGCGCTGCGGTTTTAGAATATAAATATAATGGGGTTCCTTCGCCGCACAAATAGCCCTCTCCTTCTGCAAAAAAGCCCAGATATTCTTCTAGGTTATGGGCGTGTCTTTTCAAGTTTAAATCTTTGGCAAAGTAACAAAGTTCTTTTATGGGAGACAAAAATATTTCAGGATGCCTGTCGAGATATCTGCACATGGCAGTAGTGCCGCATTTAGGAGCTCCCACAATAAAAAAATCTGGTTTTACTACTTTCATTGCCTTATTTTTTACTACTATTAGCCTTTTACTCGTTCCATTCGTAAGGCTTATTTAAGTCACCAATACGACTGTAAAATTCTTCGACTTTTTCAGGTGCTAACTCTTGTTTCCACCGTAAATCTAATTTGATAGCAAACCCCTGCTCTTCATAATAGTTACCGTGAATTTTCTCTACTTTTTGCTCGACTTGTTGCTGTTTGTATTTAGCTATTAAAGAGCGAGTGCCAAAGTTACCGACAATGCCATAATGTTCCTGTTTCCAGTATTCAATGATATCGGGAATAAATTCTATTCCCAACATTTGACAAACGCTTTTTAGGGTTTCTTCCGTTTCGCCGGCTAATTTTTCATATCTAACCATCATTTTTCGCTCTTCGGGAAAATTAGCGTAAAATTCCTGGCAAGCGGTTATTTCTTTCAGGAAGCGATCGCTAAATTTTTCCACTGTCAGACTTTTATCCCAACGCAAGTAGGAGTTTAAAACTGCCCGTCCATCTCGAACTAAATGAACGATATAGGGTTCTATTAATCCTTCCCTAAATTCTCTAGACTTTAGTCTTTTAGAAACCCAATAGATGTATTTAGTCGAGTCTATTAGAATATTTTCCTTCACTTTAGAAAATATCAAAGAATAGGGATTAAACATTGGGTCATTTTTAACTAATCCCCTCAAAAATTTTTCTACTTTTAAAGGCAGATAAGGATTAAGGCGGCGATCGCCAAAACCCTCTACCAACATTTTCAATTCTTCTTCCCTGAATTTTTCTTCCCAAAACTGACCGGGCCCTTCCCAAAAAGACTGGTTGCGTTCTTTATTTCTATAAATTTCCGGCAATTTACTAATTTCGTTTAGTTCAAAACATTCCGGGTGACTTCCTAACATATAATTGAGTAAAGTCGAACCGGAACGACCGATGCCCATAATAAATAAAACTTTTTTCTTCACTGGAGTTTCTCCTTATTTAGAATTTTTGAGAAATCTTGCCGAACAGCTTTTTTAAGTTACCCTTTAATCGCTGTCCTACACTTTTTTGGGTCTCAGTCTTTTGGGGATAGTTATCGGGTTTAGTTTCCCCCAAATAGCGGTAATGTTCCCAAATATCCCAATAAGGGCATCCAGGTTCTATTTTAATACCTGCCCAGTGCAAATATTGTAATGGTTTGCTCCCTGCTTTGGGGTCAATTAAGCGATCGCCCTCCCGTTGAAAATGGGGACTACCCGCCCAACTTCCAGGGCCTTTGCCGTCTGCTTGGCGAACCAGATTCAACCTTCTGGCAATTCGCTTTAAGACAATATAATTAAAAATCGGTTGGTCTGTTGTTTTTTGGGAAAAATCAAAATATTCGCGATGGGCGGCACATTCGGCAAAAGTTTCGTATAATTCTTGTTCTGCAAACAAGTTTTTCTTGGCCGCCCACCAACCGCTATTAAAAACGTCTTTAATGTCTTTTTCAGTAAAGATTTTATCTTCTAAAACTTTTGAAGTAAATACATTTTTCAACCCACTTAAATATTGATAATCGCAACACAAAAAATCGTAATCTTTTAGAGAGTTTAGGTTATCGACTATTTTTTCAAAAACAACAATATCGACATCAATATAGAGAAATTCATCGAAAGGACCAAACCAACAAGCTTGTTTTTTTTGTTTGTTTGGCGTGTTAAAAAAGCCTTCACCAAAAGTATTATGTAATTGCTGGCAAAGATTTTCTACAAATTCTAAATCTGGATAAATTTCTACTCCATACTTACTCGTAACAATTTCTGCTACCTCTTGATAATTTTCGTCAAAAGGAATCATCATAATAGGAGTATCCTTGTCGTAAAACCGAATACTATTTAAGAGAGCGATCGCCTGTTCTTTGACGCGATCGTTGGCTACAATATAAATGCCGCGACTCATATAATTTTTTTTTCCTCTATTTTGTTAATTTCAATTTCTTTAATACCTTCTCCCACAAACTAGGAGTTCCATCGAATGGCTTGGGTTTTGTAGTAAATTTCGGGCGCTTTTCTGGTTCGTGTAGATAGCGGTAATGCCAGAAAATATCTCTGTAAGGAAAATCTAAGTTTTCTCCCGCACAAATTCGCGTAAATACTTTAGATGGTATGCCGATATAATGCAAGTAAGTTAAACGCTTGCCCCCATCGTAAAGAATGCCATCTTTGGCTTCAAAATGGGAAGAAGTCACGCTATTGCCCGTTATTTCATTTTTAGGTAAATTTAAAGCAAAATTATAAATCTTCAGTCCCCCTCTCATAGTCATGTAGTTTAGAATAGGTTGGTCTGATGCCCAGACGTACAAAACTTCTGCTTCCCCAGCTCGCAATTTCTCCAACAACCAATCTATTTTTTCGGGCGTAAAAATTCCTTGTTTCGAGGCGTAAAAACCAGAACAAAAAATCTCTTTTTTCAGACGTTCTGACGGGAATAATTCTGCTAATTTAGCAGAAGAGACATCGTAAACATGAGAAGGGTCTTTGTACTGAAAATCATAGACAATCCAATCCCAGTTGTCTAGTTTTTGAAAAATTTCCGTTGCAGGTTTCATTAAAAGAGCATCGGCATCAATATAGAGAAAGCGATCGAAAGGACCGTCAAAAGCACAAAAAGGCCGATGATGACCGAATCGATAATAACCTACAAATCCCTTTTCTCGACGGCGTTGATTGGCAGTGGGATGGGCATCCCAAACATCCCGATAAAATTTATCCCACTTTTCCATAGATTGGCGATCGCTGTAAAGTTGGACGTTGGGACGTTTAGCTATTTCAGTTGCTATCCGTTCCGTATTATCGTCGTAGGGATAAATGCACACGGGCATTTCTGGCCCTTGATTGACCTCAATACTATTTAAAAGGGCAACCAATTGGTCGTAAACTTTATCGTTGGCAAGAGTACAAATTCCATCCATATTT
>CAZUCT010000254.1:0-10476 GCA_964619285.1 uncultured bacterium
AAATCTTGATGAATTTCATCAAAAGATGCCAAACCTCGATAGGGATTACTATTATCGTCCAGTGGCGGCGCTTTTTCTAAAATATTCGGGTTAAAACCGGGAATTGGAAAAATATATTCCCCCTTTTCATGGTTTTTTAAAGAACAGATGCCCGGAGTTTGTTTGACCTTTTGCTTATCCAACTCCCTCTGCAAATAAAGATATAATTCCGTAGCAGTTATCGCCCCATCGGGGTTAAAATCTGCCTCTCCTTCTAAACCTTTTAATAAAACCTCGGCAAAAGGAGAATGACCGTCAATTTCTCCTCGCTTGCCCAAAGGATAAATCGAATCGAGAGCTTTTTCGTCGTAAGCTGCAGAAGTAATTACCTGTTGGGCTTTGTTATTAGTAAATCTTTCGTATCTTTCTCGATAGAGTTTTTCTTCTTGCACGATATCTCGATTTAATCCCGCCCAGCGAAAACTGCCTGCAAAACAACAGTCGAGAACTACTAATAAATGACGGCTTGGCAATGTCATTAAAGCATCGTGTAATTCGGTCATTGGTAAGAGACTTTTCTCTTTTTGTTCTTCATTTAATTTCCCATCTTGAGGCACGAGAAAACCTTGGGGGCCCCTGGCATCTTCCAAACCATCGAAGGCGATACCGTGTCCGGCAAAGTAAAAGAAAATTCGGTCGTTTTCTTCTATTTTAATAGTTGGATTATTGAAAGGTATTTGTTGTTTTTTCAGAGCCGCTAATAATTCTTGAATTTGAGATAAAGTGGCGGCTTCATCTAATAATAGCAAAACTTGATAGCCGTATTTAGTTTGCAGCAGTTCGGCTACTTTTTGGGCATCGTTAACGGCGTTTTTAAGAGATGGGATGCCGTTAGTATATTTATTGATGCCAATAACAACGGCTAAACCGGGATTTAATGGTTTTACTTGTGTCATTTTTTTTACCCCCATAAATTTGTAGGGTGCGCAATGCGCACCTTACTTTTAGTAGTTTGTAGGTGCGCATCGCGCACCTTACTTTTAACCTGTAGGGTGCGCGATGCGCACCTTACTTTCGTATCTATGCTCAACTAAAATCGCTAAAGCGATTACTACGAACGAGCATACTCACGCTTTCCTCTGGCGGTTGGTTTTGTTCCTGCTTGGAAACGTTCCACCAAATTACACCGGCGATCGCTACCACAACCGCCAACACCACTCCACCAATTAACCACTTCTTCTTATCCTTAACTGCCAACTTCTTCTCGTCAACTTTGCTGGTGGCACTCGGTTTGAGAGCCTTTGCCAAAGCCGTTAAACCGGCCTCGCTGTTAAAATAGCTGAAATGGTCGCAAGCAACAACTGTTGCTTCCGACGATCCTTCTTTTTCAATCGCTTTAATACTCGCCACCGTCACAGCTAAGTCGTTAGGCTGTCCGAAAAACGCCACGCCCAGAGTCCCCGCAAACAACCTCTCCGCCAACCTTTCTAAAACCGCAGACTCTATCGCCTCTGGAACCAAGGAGCGATCGCCCGCAATAATAGTATAAGCAACCTCCGACCGAGAACCATTCCCCAACTCCCGCAGCAAATCCGAATTAGGCTTCATCTGCTCCAAAGTCCGTTCCTTTTCCTCCATAAATTCCAGCAACTTCGCCACCATCTCCGCCGGCCAAAACACCGACGACACCTGATTCAAAGCAAAACCCAGACTCGCCAAAGCCCAATCCTGAATCGTTGCCCAAGGAGTACCCGCATTGGGAGTTCCCGCCATCACCAAAGACTGTACAAAGCGATCGCCCCCTTCCTTCTCGATAAACCAACGGCAAATCAAACCGCCCATCGAATGAGCCACAACATCCAACTGTTTCTGGCGATCCGGTGTCAACCCCGCCGCCCTCAGTTTCTCTCCCAAAAGTCGGGCGTTTTCCTCAATAGTAGTATTGAGATTCTCATAATCAAAAGTCAGCACCAAATCGTATTCCAGCGTTACCCGTTGCCCGCTGGCCGCCATCATCCTCGTATCCCCGATAATTCCATGAACGTAAAGCAGAATTTTCTCAGCCGCCGCCACCTTACCCGCCACTATCTCCGGGTTTTTCTCGTAAGTAACCTTGCCTGCGGCATCTACAGTGGCAGCAGCTAAAATCGGATAGCTATCAAAAGTTAGCCCCAACTCTTGAGAGATAACCTTCTGGAAGAAAATGCGAATCGAACCTTGCAAGCTGCGGCTGCTATTAGTCGGTTGCGGCAACCGTTCCAAACTAATCTCCCTATCGCCTCCCCTTCCCGCCAGTCGCCCCAACGGCAAGAAAAACTCCCCATCGAAACCAACCGCTAACAGATATTCCCCAGACTGCAACTCCGCGTCCAGTCGCACCTTCAACGGCGCTTCTGGCGTAACGGCCTTGTAATCCACCACATCGAACAACTCCAACGCGCTCAACTCCCCATTAACGCCGCGACTGTTGCTGCTAAACCGCACTGGTTCCACGACTCCCGGTTTTTCCCGCAGAATAGGCGGCAGCACCACATCTATATTTCGCGCCGTTTCCTCTACAGTAGTAAAGCTAGCTTTTGCCTGCAAAGTCGGGTGGGGCAGCACTTCCACCCCGTATCCCAAAGAAATACTCCTTTGAGAACTTACATCCAGCGCACCTTGGGGGCGAATTATCGTAAAAATGACCTCCTTAGTCAGCCAGTCATTAGCTAGAGCTTCCGTGTCAGGTTCTATATCCTTATGTTGTTGTCGCACCAACAACCGATTTAAACTACTTTGCAATCGAGGATCGGACGGCGATGGCGGGAGGTCTCGTTCCGATGCCATCACCTCAAGCTTATCCTGTTCCAGCAAACTCGCATCAAAATCCTGAGTGCTAACAATTAGCTTCATTCGGTCTTGCAACGATGTTACCCCCTGTTCCCACAACCCGTCTGGAATAGAAGCTCTGACAGGATTTCCCTCAATCCCTTGCCCCCTTTCCAGACGAAGGCTACTTTTTTCTGTAAAAAACGGTAGCGCCACCGCATAACTTTGGGTCAAATTGATAACGTTGCAATAGAGAGTCCGGTTGCTTTGGTTCGTCAGACGGACGAAAAACCTTGGCTTTTCCCAAGAGTCGTAGTGGCGATCGTACTCCAGGGCTATTTCCGCCGCCGCCGTCGCATAAATTTGGGAACCATCCGCCGCCACTTTCACTATTTCCAGTTCGATCTCGCTAGGTTTAATCCTGCTGACTGCCGGACTTTTTAACTCCAAAGTATTTTTCCACCGGGCGATATGTTCCAAACGCTTAATTGCCACTTCGGCCCGTTCTTCAGTATAACCCGCCTCACCGGGATTTTTAGGAATAGGGGCGACTTGGGGGCGATCGCTTTCCATCGCCAACTTTATCCAATACTGCCCGTTTTTTGCCTCCAAATAATAATCCGCATTCTCCTCTGGTTCCACTCGTTCCACATATAGCGAAGGTTCTCCCTTACCAAAAGCAGTTTGCAATTGCGCCACAGCTAATTTAACACCCTCTTCCTCTCCTTTAATCCAAACCCTTAACTTTTCTACTGGCAAACTAACCACCACAGCAACATAACTGAAATCTTCGTTCAGAATATCTCCCCTCACTTCCACCTTTACCAAACTGAGTTGAGGTAAAACTTGCGTTACTCTAACCTCCCCAAAAGCTCCATCTAAATTGCTTAATTCTTCTCCATCGGTATCCGGCGCAAAAATAGCTAAAATAGTCTCTTCCCCAGAAGAAGATTGAGGAATTCCATGTAAAGCGCCCCCATCAATAACCCAACTTTGATGGTCTTTATTGTAACTTAAAGTAAAATAGGGAGGACGCTGGGGAACCGCCCCACCTAAAAAAGATTGTTCCAGCAATTCGGAAGCTAAAATCGCCTCCACTTGCGGCGACTGAGTATTAATTTTGCCGCTAACAATAGCGTTAATATTTCTGATTAAATCCCGATAGCTTAACGTACCATTATCCTGTTGCAAAGTTTGGAGCAAAAAATAGGAAAATATGCCCCGATATGCTCCAGTTTCCGTTTTATATTCCTTAGCTTCTTGGTAATCCCTGCAAGCCGCCAAGAGAATATGTTTTTCTTGAGGAATATCGACTTCTTCAGAATTGCCGCGACTCCCGAATAATTCCTCAGCAAAAACGAAACTCTCCCAAGGCCGAAATCGCGTTTCTTCTGGAGCCCGACGGCTGCCTTCGGGAATATCTCGCGTCCCAGTTCCCGAGTGACAGCAGTCAAGAATTACGACGATATGGGGATTGTTTTTACCTACTTTAGAAATCAAATAGCGCAATTCTTTATCTGCTAAATCTCGACTGTTTGGCCTGCGGCTGTCGTAACAAACTAAAGTTTCGTTATAACGGTCTGGTTCTTCTTGCCAAAACTCTTTAGGCGCAGGTTCGGAGGCCCCATGACCCGAATAATAAAACAAAACCACATCTTCCCTATCTGCTTGAGATAAATAGTTATTAAAACCGTCAATAATACCTTGACGAGTAGCTTGTTCGTTAGCAAGTTTCAACGGTTCCACTAATTGAAAATCGCTATTTCTATCCTTAGCTATTCGTTCCTGGAGGTAAGCTTCCATCGCGTTAATATCGTTAACGCAACCTCTTAAAGAAGGAACATTAGATTGCGAAGCGTAGGTATCAATTCCTACTAAAAGCGAGTAAATTTTTTTAGTCATGGTAGTTGTTTGAAAGTGTTTTAATTTTATGAAAAAACATCTCAGAAACCCGGGTTTTTGGTAAAACCGGGTTTCTTGAAAACCGGTTTTACCTAAGAAGTTGTGTTCCGTAGAACAGACATCTTGTCTGTTCTGCCTGCTACTTACAGCCCTAATTCTAAAAGAGTAGCAGGTCCGACAATGCCATCAACTTTGAAGTTTTTTTGCCCTTGAAATTGTCGAACAGCTTCTTCAGTTTTCTTACCAAAAATACCGTCAATTTCAACCGAAATATTTGCCTTATTTAATGCCCCTTGAACTTGACGAACGTCTTCTCCACTCATGTACGGTTCGGCAATTTTTAAAATCCTCGAACCGAGTTTTATTGGTGTTGGGTTGCTGCCCGGTTTTGGTACGGGAAAATGACACCAAATACCGCCATTTTCATAACAGTAAGTATGCACGCTTTTGTAGCTGTACCGAACGTCAGCACCGCTAACACTTATATCGTCGTAGCCGCCCCGATAACCCAACCATTTACCGTTAGGATCGTTACAAATCCAGACACCCTCGTTATCGTCGTAACCTTTAACTACAATAATATGACCGCTATTGGTAAACCAACCGTGCATAATTACCGGATTGCCTTTAGCTAAATGCTGTTTTATATCCTCTTCTGAGGCAAATTCTTTAAAGTAAGAATTTTGCAGATTGCCAGCGCCATATTTTTCTCCCCACTCCCGCACCAAGCGGATAATAAATTGCGGAATGTGACGAGTTCTCGTGCCCCCATGATAACCATAATAACTATCCCAATCGAGGGTTTTTTTCATTAAAACATCTTCGAGTTGTACGTCGTTTTGGATATCTGCTGGAGTCCGAGAATCAATCTTATAATATTTGAGTACCATCGCTACAGAAGTAACGTTGCAAGCTCCCGAAGGATGAATTTTATTATTTAATTGACTGTGATGCGGCACGTCCAAATCGACTTTTGTAGGGCGCGTTGGGGGATACTGTCGAGATACCGCCTCCCGGGTTTCTTCTGCTAAGAGAATTTCGACATCATCCCCGGAGCAATAAAATTGTTGTTCGGCATTTTCTATCCACTCGGATTTTAATTCTTCTAAATAAACCCGAATATGGTTCCCTTGTAAATTTGATGCGTAACCGCCGATGGGAATTTCTGTTCCTGCGTCGTAGGAAATTACTTCCTCCGAAGGTAGTTTTTCTATCCCCAATGGTAAGGTTTTAAGAACTGAATTAGTAGTAAAACGGAGAATGTATTTCATCGTTTTTTTTCCTTTAGTTTTATTGCTTTATTTATCCACATCGTAGGTACAAATAATCTGGAGATATGTAGGATAAGGACAGTTGCCGAATAGGCATCCGGCGATCGCTCCATCCGTCCCCTCCACCCCACGCACTTAAGCACCTTTGGGCTTAAAGTCCCCCTTTCGGAAAGGGGACAGTTCAACTATTGGACTATGGCGGACTTTTCGGTATCCGGTAAAACCCAGTTTTTTCAAAGAAAAAAACCGGGTTTCACAGGCCGGCCCTCTAGCTGTTGGTTCGGTTCTTGCCATAAGATGCCTCTGTTCGAGCCCTTGTCGGTTCCCAATTTTCTAAATGTAAGATTTACAAGGACTGACGCCCAAAATCCTGAATTTTACCGAAAATCATCTGCTTATCTCCACCATAGTTCAAATTCCCTCATTGGACCGGGCAAAATTTTCGCTCTACTAAAAGTATGATTTTTCTCAATACTAAAATTTTTACCAAGCTTGGTGGAAAAAATACTAGCAGACCTGCTAAAATAACCCTATATTTAATAACTACGAAAAAAACCTAGAGACTATCTCGGGTGTTAGAGCTTTCAGGGTTGCTACTACAAATTAAGGTATAAGAAGTTAAAACTTTCTCCTGAATGGACTGTCGATTCCTGTCATAAACTAGGGAAGAAAGAAGAAACTTTTGAGAACTAACAAGAGGGCAGCCCATGAAAGATCGAGATAAAACCAAAGAACAACTCATTGAGGAGTTGGCACAAATGCGCCAACGTCTTGCTGAATTGGAGGCTAAAAATTTTGTATGCAATTTAAGCGAAGAAGAGCTTAATTTTATAATAGAAGAACGCACCGCAGCCCTTAAAGAATCTAACGATCGCCTAGTAGTAGAAATTGTCGAGCGCCAACAGGTAGAAAATGCCCTACGCTCTGCCAAAGACCAATTACAAACCGTCTTAGAAGCGGTGCCGGGCACGGTCTCTTGGATAAGTTCCGACCTGCGCTACATAGAAGTAAATCAGGAACTTGCAGATATTTTTAATCTCCCCCGAGAACAATTTGCAGGCAAAAACATCGGTTTTTTAGGGACCAGTTCGGAGTTTTACGAAGTAATCCGCGACTTTTTTGCAAGCCCGGAAACAGAAATAAGTCAGGAAATTACTTCAAAAATAGGAGAAGAACTTCGGAATTATTTAATAGTAGCCCAAAAATACGATAAAGGGCGAGCAGCATTTGTCATCGGCATTGACATAACCGATCGCGTCAGGGCCGAAAACCAACTCCGCACCGCTAAAGACCAATTACAAACAGTCTTAGAAGCAGTGCCGGGGACAGTTTCTTGGATAAGTTCCGACCTCCACTACATCGAAGTAAATCAAGAATTAGCTGAGATTTTTCATCTGCCGCGAGAAGAATTTGCAGGTAAAAGTATCGGCTTTTTAGGTACGAGCTCGGAGTTTTACGAATTTGTCCGCGACTTTTTTGCTAGCCCCGAAAAAGAAATAAACCGCGAAATTTCATCAAAAGTAGGGGAGGAAATTCGCAATTATTTAATAGTAGCCCAAAAATACGATCGCGATCGAGCCGCCTTTGTTGTCGGTATGGACATTAGCGCCCGCAAGCAAACCGAAAATTCCTTGCGATCGGCCACAGACCAATTAACAACCGTCCTGCAAGCAGTACCCGGCATGGTATCTTGGATAAGTTCAGACCTGCGCTATATAGAAGTAAATCAAGAGCTAGCAGATATTTTCGATCTGCCCCGAGAGGAATTTGCCGGCAAAGACATCGGTTTTTTAGGCACGAGTTCTCAGTTTTACGAATTCGTGCGCGACTTTTTTGCAAGTCCAGAAAAAGAAACCAGTCGGGAAATTTCCTCAATAATTCGCGGCAAGCGCCGGCATTACTTGATAGTAGCCCAAAAATACGATCGCGATCGCGCCGCGTTTATCGTCGGCATCGATATTACCCAGCGCAAGCTAGCAGAGGAAGGCTTGCGAGCTACCAAAGAACAATTGGAAGCCGTTCTAGATGCCGTACCGGGAATAGTATCTTGGATAAGTTCGGATCTATATTACCTGGGAGTCAACCGCCATTTAGCTCAAACCTATAATCTGCCGCGAGAAGCATTTATCGGTCAAAAAATTGGTTTTTTACATTCCAGCGACCAGTTTGCCAACTTTATGAGTCAGTTTTTTGCTAACCCTAAAGAAGACGGCTACCAAGAAATATCTGCTTACGTCAACGGCACTCTCCACAATTATTTAATAGTCGCCCAGAAGTACGCGGAAGGCGAAGCTGCCTTTGCCGTGGGTATTGATATTACCGCCCGCAAGCGAGCTGAGGAAGGTCTGCGACAGGCCGAAGAAAAATATCGCACTATCTTTGAAAATGCCGTAGAAGGCATTTTCCAAACCGATCCGGATGGACGTTTCTTAAGCGCCAATCCCGCATTAGCGCGAATTTATGGCTACAATTCTCCCGAAGAACTACTAGGAAGTCTCACTAATATTCGACGACAACTTTACGTTAAGCCTAAACGCCGCGAAGAATTCGTGCGCTTGTTAGAAGAACGCGGTGGCGTGGTTGGCTTTGAGTCCCAAATCTATCGCAAAGACGGCTCTATCATCTGGATCTCGGAAAATGCTCGGGTGGTTCGCGACAGCGAAGGAAATACAATCCGTTATGAAGGCACCGTTGAAGATATCACCGAACGCAAACAAGCTCAAGAAGCCCTCCAGCGCTCTAACGAACTCTTAGAAGCCAGAGTCGAAGAGCGCACCGCCGCACTTAAAGATTCCAATCATAAACTGGTACGGGAAGTCGCCCAACGCAAACATATCGAAAACGCCCTGCGCAAATCCGAAGCAGAATTGCGAGCTCTGTTTGCTGCCATGACTGACGTCATTACTGTCTTCGATTCCCAAGGAAAATACGTCAAAATCGTCTCTACCAATTCGGAAGTTTTATATAGTCCCACCGAAGAACTTCTCGGTAAAAGCGTCTATGAGGTTTTGCCTCCGATCCAAGCCAACCTGTTTATGATTAACATTCAACGGGCTTTGAATACCGGGCAAGCCGCGAACATAGAATACAGCATGCTCGTGGGAAATGGAACGCAACGCGGCAAAACTCGCCAAAGAACTTGGGGAATTGCTTGCTCTATTCCTCAGAAGAACTCCTCTTCTCCCTATCCTCATTCTCCACTCCCCCAGGCAGAAGAAGTATGGTTTTCTGCTACTGTTTCTCCCCTCCCAGATAACTGCGTGATTTGGGTAGCTCGCAATATTACCGAACGCCGGCGGGTGCTTGATGCCTTGCAGCGAGCTGAGGAGAAGTACCGCAGCATCTTTGAAAATGCTGCCGAGGGCATTTTCCAAACTACCCCACACGGACATTTTCTCAGTGCTAATCCAGCTTTGGTGCGGATGTATGGCTACTCCTCAGCAGAGGAATTGATCGCTAACGTGACTGATATCGAACAGCAGTTGTATGTCCTGCCCAATCGTCGGGCTGAGTTTATTGCTGCTCTGGAGGAGTATGGTTCGATCTCGGATTTTGAATCTCAGGTTTATCGCGCCGATGGTCGTATTATCTGGATTTCTGAGAATGCTCGTTTGGTTCGCGATCTAGAACGCCACAGTCTTTATTATGAGGGAACGGTTCAAGATATCACTCACCGCAAGTTGGTAGAGGAAGCCCTACAGCTTGAACGAGAAAAGTCGGAGCGCTTATTGTTGAATATTTTGCCGAGGAAAATTGCCGAACGCTTGAAGCAAAATCAAAATCCTATTGCGGAACGTTTCGAGCGAGTTACCATTTTGTTTGCCGATATCGTTGAGTTTACTAATCTTTCTTCTCGCATCTCTCCCACGGAACTTGTCAATCTCCTCAATCAAATTTTTTCCGTTTTCGACCAATTGAGCGAGCAGCATCATTTGGAGAAAATTAAGACTATTGGCGATTCTTATATGGTGGCTGCCGGTTTAAACTCCCACCAAGACGATGGTGCCGAGGCGATCGCGAGAATGGCTCTGGATATGCAGAAGGCTATTACTCAGTTTTCTAATGACTTGGGTCAACCTTTCCAAATTCGCATCGGCATTAATACCGGACCTGTTGTGGCCGGGGTTATTGGCATTAAAAAGTTTATTTACGATATGTGGGGCGATACGGTTAATGTTGCTTCTCGCATGGAATCTCAAGGCATTCCCGGTAAGATTCAAGTTACCAAGTCGAGTTACGATTTATTGAAGGATAAGTTTTTATTGCAGAAGCGCGGTACTGTTTCTGTGAAGGGTAAAGGGGATATGATTACTTATTGGCTCGCGGGTACGAAAAATAGTCGCCTTTTAACTCCTGCTTGATGGTTTGTTTGTAGTCAGCGCGAAGAGCGCTTTATCAGTTTTGTTTAAATCGCTAAAGCGATTATTTGTAGTCAGCGCGAAGAGCGCTTTATCAGTTTTTTTTAAATCGCTAAAGCGATTATTTGTAGTCAGCGCGAAGAGCGCTTTATCAGTTT
>CAZUCT010000255.1:0-7623 GCA_964619285.1 uncultured bacterium
TAACTGTAATTAAGCCAAAGCGGAGGAATAGCAATATGTCAAATTCTAATATTTGTTCCCTAACAGAAGTAACCCTCAATGCTGGTGGAATTGATGCCAATTGGAGCAAAGACGGTCGCTTTATTATTGTCACTTCTAATTCGGATACGGCTCAATTGTTCGATTTAAACGGCGAAAAAGTTGCAGAATTAAAAGTAGATAATAACTCAAATTTTGGTCATTTTATCTTAGTTGCTAATTTCCATCCAAATCGCCCTTTAATTGTTACGGGTTTAACCGATGGCACTGCTAGACTCTGGAATTTTAGCGGTCAAGAATTGGCAGTTATGAGGGGTCATCAAGGAGATGTTATTAATGCTAGTTTTACTCCTGACGGCAGCGGGGTTTTGACTTTTTCTCTGGATGGAACGGTTAGAGTTTGGGATTTAATTGGTAATAATTTGGTGAAAATTCGTCAGCCGAGTTGGCGATTTGCTAGAGAGGAAAATAAGTTAAACGGTTATTATATTAGAGAAATGATGCCTCATTGCTGTCTTAGCGGGGATGGAAAATGGGCGGTTTTTTATGGGGACGAGGAGAGTCAAGAACCGGTTGAGTTATGGGATTTGCAGGGTAATAAAATCGCTGTTTTGCAAGTAGAAGGAGAAGAGATTTTGCCGCCTTTAGGGTTTGCGCCAGATAGCAGTTTTTTGGTTACGATTTGTACGGATGGAAGTGCAAGATTATGGGGTTTGGATGGTAGTTTGAAGAAAACTATCCCAGGGGTAAATATGGGAAATAATTTAAGTTTTAGTGCCGATGGAAAGACAATCGCTTTTAGCAGGTTGCGCAATATTTATTTGTGGGATTTAGAGGAGGGAAAACAACTGCAAGTTAGGGAAAAAGCACAGGATTTTGGAGCGATCGCTACTGTGGATTTTAGTCCCAACGGCGGCTATATTTTGACTGCTGGATTGAACGATGGTACGGTGAGGTTGTGGGATTTATTTCTAGAACCGGTGGCGGTTTTACACAGAGGAGAAAAGTTAATCGAAGATTTGGGCGATCGCGTAGAAAATAGCGGCGATATTGTTGCTGCTAAATTCAGTCCTGACGGTGGATATATTCTGGCAGTTTCTCAAAAAGCTATTGATGCTTCTGGGTATTTATTTTTGTGGCGAGTGGCTGAGTTTTTGTCTGAGGAAAAGAGCGATCGCTCTTGTCAATCTTTACCACAGTTAATTAACCGATAAACCAGAAACCTAACCCAGAAACCCGGTTTTTTCCCTCACCCAGAAACCCGGTTTTTTCAAAAAACCGGGTTTCTTAACTGCGGTAACTCGCCTTTTTTCAAACCACCAAAACTAACAACATCTTAACTGGAAGTAGCTTCATTGAGGATAACTTCCAGTTGGTTCTGCATTTTTTCCAGTTGTTGAAAGTCTGCATTTATAGAGGCTTTCTCCTTATCGCATTCCTCCACTGTTTTGTTATGTTTTTCTAGTAAATCTTCGTACAGATGAATTGCGCAATCGATAACTGGACTAGCTGAGAAAATCTTGTAGACGAGGAGCATCGAAATATTGTTATAAATTTGATTAAATCTTTCGTCGCTTGATTTTTTAAACATCTCTAACCCCGACTCCAAAACCTGCTGTTTTATTTTCAAATTTACTTGCTCCTCACTTGGTTCGCTGAACCATGCCATTAAACGCGCAGTCTCACCGCCTAGTATCACCAGAAGTAATAACGGAAGCCCTATCCCTGTTGCTACGCCAGCAGCGACAGCAGCTACCGCACCTCCTGTCCACCAAACCCATTGGGAAATCTTAGCATCAGCTTCCTCTGGGTTAGCATCATCGAATCCATCTCCTTTCAAATTCTCTGTAGCCAAATCAAACTGTTCGTTTAAATTGGCATTAACTTCTAAGTCTAACTCCTGCAAATTTGCCCTAATGGCTTGTAACTGATCGCTGATTTTCAAATTTAATTCGTTAATGTCTTTGAGAATAATATCTTTTACTTCAGTGCTGCCCCACGTTTGCAGTTCATTCGATAAAGAAGCTTGGAACTGTTGGGTGTAGTCCTCTCCAACTTTTTTTCGATCTGATAAAGGCGAATACTCCGATTGCCACTTTTCTGATTCTTTAGTGATGCGACTTTCTAATCCCTCCACCCAATTTTTCCAAGATTTCTTCACTTTATCCTCACTATTTTCTATTAGTTGATTGGCTTCCCAGGTAATTTTTCCGAAGCGCCCGCTGACTTCTCCAATTTGCTCGAATATTTTTCGTTTTGCCTCCTCCGATAACTTGACCTTATCCTCTAACAAATTTTCGGCTTCCTTTAATTCCCCTAAAGATTCTTGAATTAAGCCATTGATTTTAGTAACAGACTGCTTGATTTTCAGTGCGCCTATTTCAGCAGTCATAAAGTTTTCCAGAGCAGCAACAAACTTCTTAAAGTTTATTAGATATTCGTCATCATTTCCTCCCATAATTGCATCTAAAGCACTTTGAGCAGAAGTAAAATGCAAGCGATTTTCACCCGCTATTATCGGGCTTTCTCCCATGACTAAATTCTCAATGCGTTTTTGCACTTGCTGGCGGCCTTTTTCAGTTCTTAGCAAATCCCAAAAATTCACCACAACAAACAGATTATTAGCTGGTTCATTTCCCTTACCCAAATTAAGTATATGCCTTAAATCTTGCAGCAAATCTCTTTCTCCCTGAGTCAGAGAACGGGTCGCATCAGTTAAGAAAATAACAGCATCAACCTCCTCTAATAATTTATTGACAATTGCTGTACGCTCGGGATGTTCGTTCAAACCAGGAGAATCTAAAATTTCGACCCCGCTGCGACATAAATCCAAGTCTGGATGATAACAAATGATTTCCTCAATTTCCGTTTCCGCCAACTCGTCGCGAAGGTTTCCCAAGGCTGCATCTTCAGAAATTGCCGCTTTTTCTTGATACTGTTCAAAGGGAATTTCTTCTTCCCTACCATCTTTGTAGCGACAAACTACTTGCTTTTTTTCCCCGTATTTTAAAACCGTAATCGTACCGCTACAGGGAATTTCTCGCACCGGTTGAATTTCTTCGCCTAATAAAGCATTGAGAAGAGTGGATTTGCCTTGGTTGAATTCGCCGACAATTGCTACTCTAAAGCTTTTCAATTTTAATTTTTGGAAACTCTGAAATATCTGGTTTTTAAACGTATCGGATAAAACGCGGCGATTATTAGCATTGTTAATTATTGACTGTAGGTCATCGCATATATTTGCTAAATTCTTTTGATGCTTTTGAAACCTTTTTAACTGTAGATAACTTGTGGCTGAACCGTCCTCGGGGCTAATTAGCGAATTGTCCATAATCAACTCTCCTAAATTTGGTTATCTGATATTATACCCAGTTTGCGCTCGATGCTATTATGATAGAATAAATCGTGCCAAAGTTAAACGGTCCCTCAAAACCACCTCTGGCACAAGGGTCACAAAGGGGGATCTCCTTAATCCTTTTCCGTCACTTTCCGAAATTCTAACCAATTTCCGTCATCACAGCTAGTGGCCCTCAATGAACGAATTAAGGTTTGACACCCATTTTTAGGAGAATGACAAAAGAGGGTTAGTCCACTTCTTGAAATTTCCAGGAGACAAGCAACTATGGAATTTGTATTTAGTGCCGCAGCAGAAGGGCTTCGGGCTATCGGCCAAGCAGTGCCAGTAATCTTCTCAAAAACGGGGGCAGTTTTACCCCTACTCCGAGACCCCGCAACGGGTCAATTTGTAGCAATAGCTAAGGGTGTCGCTAGTACAGGACTATCGCCATTAACAGCTTTTACACAATTTATCGTTGGGGGGGCGCAAATGTATCAAAATCATCGAGGCTTTACTGCTGTTTTAAAGGGTTTGAGTTCCCTCCAGTCTAGTTTGGGAGTTCTACAAGCTAGCACTGCTTTAATTGGCGTCGGTACGGTGGGGGGTGTGGTATTATCCGCTGTGAATTTGCGTCAAACTTTGAAATTAAGGGAGGATGTAAAAGAGCTACGGTTGGAGGTTAAAGATGGTTTTATCGACCTGAAAAGTGCCCTCCAAAATCAAGGTTTAGAAGTTATGCAACGTCTCGATAAAGTTGCTAAAGATATCAAATTTAAGCAGCATCGCTTGGAATTTATTAAAGCTTACGGACGGTTTTTAGAAGCAAGCAAACTGATGAAAATTGCGCTGTCCATAGAAGATGTGAGTACCAGAAACGGCGAACTAGCTAATGTCAGACAAACCCTTGGAGAAGCTGTTTCCATTTACAATAATCCTCATTTATTAGAAGAAACTTCTGCTGTCGGATATCTCCGCCGAGTGGAATGCGCTTGGACCATCGAACAAGCAATTGTTATTAGCTATCAATTGCAAAAAGAAACCGCAGCAACGAGCGATCGCCTCTCCCATCTCCAAGAGAAAATTCGCGAAGATTGCCTCGCCGTAATTGACCGTTGCGAAACAGAAGAAGAACTCGATTTTCTCTTCCCAGAAATAACCCGCATTCACGATGGAGATTTAGCCGTATTAGAGCTCTGGAAAAATCAACTTGATTGGATGCGATCGCTCTCTCCTTCAGAACAAAAAATGCTCGCCAGTGCCGACCTCAGCGACTCAGAATTCCTCCAATCTTCGGAAGCGGCAATAACTCAAGAAAAACTCCCAGAAGAGTTGCTCTACGAAGAGCTAAAAGAAAAATCAAATCCAGCATCCTTGCTAGCTCAACTCCTATTTTTAATGGAACCAGAATTGCGGCGAAAATGGGAATCATACATTAACGAACAAGCCGCCGCTGCCGGTTACAAAACCTTAGTGCCCTCGAATTTAGAAACGGCATCAAATCTGACAGTGGCGAACCTTTTTTATTACTTTTAATTGCAAGAATAATCAGCAAAAATTAAACTGTAGGGGCAAAGCATTCGGGCGGTAAGTTATGATAAAAAGCATAAATGTTAATGTCCGAATGCTTTGCCCCCGCCCCACGTTTAACCCTAACCCAGAAACCCGGTTTTTTCAAAAAACCGGGTTTCTTAATCCATATACTTAATACCTCATAAACTCGGGACTCCCAAAAATTAAAGCCGCCTTAATTTCCCGCCCGCCAGAAACCGGGTTTTTCAAAAAAGCCCGGTTTCTTACGTCTTTGTACTTATAAGCTCTTGGGTTGAAAAAACCGGGTTTCTTAATAGCGATCGCCCCCTCCAAATGAGATTGCCGTGTTATGATATTAATGAAGCAAATCAATTAATTTTGGTCAGATATGCAAACTCAAAAACTAACAAGTAAAAAGCTGACTTTAGAAGTATCAGAATCTTTACTTCAAGAGTTAGAAGAACTGGCAGATGCGACGGACCAAACTGTAGAATCTTTAGTGTTAGGTTGCGTTAAAAGCGGTCTGCCAGCAATTGCCAAACAAGTACGGGAACTAGACGAATTATTAGCAAAAACTACTCCCGATAACTTTCACGAAAATATCGATTTTGGAGAGTCTGTTGGTGGCGAACTCTGGTAATTTTGAGCTATATATTCCCAAACAGGGCGATATTGTTTGGATAGATTTCACGCCTAAAGCAGGGCGAGAACAAGGGGGCAGTCGTCCTGCTTTAGTTATTTCTCGCCGTCGATCTAATCGCAGAATTGGACTGGCAGTAGTCTGCCCTATTACAAAACAAATAAAAGGTTATCCTTTTGAGGTTCCCATTCCCGAAGGTTTGGCAGTTTCAGGAGTAGTTTTAGTCGACCAAGTAAAGTCCCTTGACTGGCAAGCAAGAGCCGTTGAATTTGCTTGTAAAGCGCCTACAGAGTTAACGGTTAATGTTATTAAGAAATTAAGGCTATTAACTCCTTTGCCACAACCAGAATAGGGAAATATTTTGTAGTGTTGGAGTTTTGTGGGTTAGGCAAGTTGTGGTGGCGATCGCCTAACCCAGAAACCCGGTTTTTTCAAAAAACCGGGTTTCTTAATCCATATACCTAATAACTCATAAATTCGGGACTCCCAAAAATTAAAGCCGCCTTAATTTCCTCCTCGCTATTTGCCAAAACATCCAAAGTGGTAGCAGAAAAATTAATCCCCAAAGTCTCGATTAATTTCTCCGCCGCCACCGGTTGACCTCTGCCTAACAAACCCCCCGCCAACGGCACCGCCAAACTGCTGCGACGAATCATCGTATCCGAGTTTAACCAAGCATCTTTAGTATTAGCATAACCGTCGGGAGTAATGCAGCCGTATAAAGGCATTCCCAATTGATTTAAAATACCGTTAATCGGTCGAAAATTATCGACTTCTTTACCTAACGCCCTCATGGCAGATACCACAAAACGATAGGGATTTTTAAATTTGGCGTTGTAATATTTCTCCTGCCAAAACTCCGAACTATTTAATAATAAATCGATAACTTCGGCAATATTTCCCTCCGTTTCTAAAAACCGACTTGCCATCTTATTAACTAAAGATTCTGGAGGGCGATCGCGCAGCGTTGCGGATGCAATATCGCTCACCATTGCTTCGGCCAATTTATAACTAATATGTCTGGCAGTGGATGGATGATTTGCCAACATATCTAACGCTTCTTCTCCCTCGGCAATACCCCTACCTTTTATCTCCTTTCCCAGAAAAACTTTATCGCTAAAATCGTGGCGATCGCCCTCAAAATAAAACCCATCATCGTCAGTCATATTTAACGGCGGACTTGGCAAACCCCATCCAGTAAAAATCCGCGCCAAAGCAACAACATCATCCTGAGAATATCCCCCATCAACTCCCATTGTATGCAACTCCAACAACTCCCGAGCATAATTCTCATTTAACCCCTTAAAATTACCCCGAACCCCCGGACTATTTGGGGCCGTATTTTGCCAATTATCCAAATACAACAACATCCCTGGATGTTTCGCAGTCGCCCCCAAAAGTTGCCGAAACTTTCCTAAAACATGAGGTCTAATAGCGTGTTGTTCGTAGGAACTAAAAAATAAACGATTTAAACCATTTCTGCCAAAAACATTAAAACGATTGTACCAGAAATCCACCAGCATTTCTTCTAAATGGCGCGGACTTTCTAAAGCGCGTAAAAGTCTGCCTCTGGTTGCCTGCAGAAAGATTTTTTCCTCGAAGTTGCGCCGAATCTTTTGCATCGACTTCCGGTCTAATTTTAATTCTTTTCCCAGTCCTTCCAATTCTCGCAATGCTTTAACAACTTGCCCCGGTTTGAGAAACAAGGTATCTAAATATTCCAGGTTTTCTTTTAACTCTTTTGAATAGGGAATAGTGGCGGGTTGTAATTGAGCTTTAATATAAGCATCTATGCCCGTATTTTCTACCTGCTGAATTTGTCCCGGAACCGGTCCTAAACTTAAGCGGTTGATTAAATGTAAAATTTTTGGATCTGCCATAAATAATTAACAATTAGTCTCTAAAAGTAGGTTGGGTGGAACGGAGTGGAACCCAACATCGAGAGTTGGGTTCCGCTTCGCTTCACCCAACCTACAAGAAAATGGCTCTTAGAAACCCGGTTTCTTTAACAATACCTTCGCCAAAATGAAAATATCGTTCTTTGTAGGTTGGGTGGAACGGAGTGGAACCCAACATCGAGAGTTGGGTTCCGCTTCGC
>CAZUCT010000255.1:7723-10396 GCA_964619285.1 uncultured bacterium
TTCACCCAACCTACAAGAAAATGGCTCTTAGAAACCCGGTTTCTGGTTGAGAAAAACTCAATTGTTAATTGCTAATTTCCTCCAAACGTTCGTCCGCTTTTTGGAGAGCTTTTTCGGGATTAGTTCCATTAACTAAAACCTCCTCAACAGCCCTACCGATATTTTCAGAAATTTGACTGTAATTAGCCAAAATCGGTCGCGATCGCCCATTTTTCATCTGTTCGTTAAACACAGACAAAACCGGATTTTCTCCCACAAAAGCTTGATAACTTTCGCTTTCCCTCCCAGGAATAGTAATCGGCAAATAACCGGTCCCCATCGCCCATTTTGTCTGGAAATCTTCGCCTAAAATAAACTCGAAAAACTCCCAAATCGCCGCTTGTTTTTCTAGATCGTCCGCCATCACATACAAATTTTCGCCGCCGACAACAGTGGCGCTAGTTTCGTTTTTGGGAATGGGAAAAACTCCATAATCAATACCGCTTTGTGCCAGCTCCGCTAAAGTCCAAGGACCGGTAATTTGCATTGCCACTCTACCCGCTTTAAAATCCTCCAACTCGTAACCCCTTTCCGGTGCCGAAAGAGTCGCCACATCTGCAGCTAATAAATCGGACCAAAACTGCAAAGCTTTAACCGCCCCGGGATTATTAATCCGAACCTCATTTCCCGTTACTAATTCCCCGCCGCCGCTAAACATAAAAGGCAGCCAACAAAAAACCGTCCACTCTTGTTTTCCCAGAGGTAAAAGCATCCCATATTGGTCGATTCTACCATCTTCGTTAGTATCTTTTGTCAGTCGAGTAGCTACCTCTTGAAACTCTTCCCAAGTCTCCGGCAACTCATTAATTCCCGCTTCTTCAAACAAACTGGGACGATAAAAAATAGCCGTATTATTAGTAGCCATCGGCACCGACCAAATCTCATCATTTAATTCCATCGACTCGAAAAGAGAAGGAATAATATTAGATTTTGCCGGAGAATTATTTAACCAACCAGACACCGGTTGAATGGCGTTTAATTCCACCAATTTACCTGCCAGCATCGGAATTTGCCACAAAATATCTGGAGTGGCATCTCCTACTACTGAAGTTAATATTTTTGGCAGTTGTTCCCCCGGTTGACCGATATAAAGAGCCTCTACTTCTATATTAGAATGAGACTGATTAAACTCATCTACTAAAGCTTGAAAAACATCCCGATTTGGCGGCGGATTAATACCGTGCCACATCGTTAATTTAACAACACCGTCGGGAGTATTTGTCCCCGTTTGACAGCTACTAAATAGCAGCAAACTCAAACTAAAAGCGATCGCCACTTTAAACCATCGAAAAAATAATCTTTTCATCTTTGTTAATTGTATTGTTCGTAGTAATCGCTTCAGCGATTTTATACCTATTTCCTCACTTTTTATTCCTTATTAGACCTCTCCAAAAATCACCATAGTGAGCCTTTAATATTAGACCTCTCCAAAAATCACCATAGTGAGCCTTTAATATTAAGGGTTTCATCATCTTTTCTGGAGAGGTCTATTCCCCAAAAACAATATCCTCAAACCACGCCTCAAACCGATCGCCCAAAGCAGTCAAAGAAAATTCCGCCTCTGCCTGGCGGCGACAAGCAGCGCGATCGAGCTCCTCCAAACGAGCGATCGCCTCCACCAACCCCGACACGCTATCCGGTTCCACCAAAAAACCGGTTTCCCCATGCCGAACAATTTCCGAAGGCCCCCCCCGCCTATAGGCAACAACCGGTACCCCACAAGCCAAAGCCTCAATTGCCACGTTACCGAAAGCCTCCACCCACCGGGGAGTCATCAACAAGGCGCGACATTTACCTAACTCCCCTTGCAGTTGAGTCGTATTCAGAAACCCTAAATATTCTATAGGTGCCTCTGGATACTTGCCCTTAACCGTCTCCCAATAATCCTTATCCTGCATCTTGCCCATAATTTTTAAAGGAATGCCCGTCTTATCCGCCACCGCCACCGCATCTTCCAGGGCTTTTTCCGGGGCGATGCGACCCAACCACGCCAAAGCAGAACCGGGAGTGGGATTAAAATTATACAGCGATAAATCGATCGCGCTACTCAAACACCGGCATTTCTCGGCAAAAGGAAAAGTTGCCCCTTGGGTGGAAGTATAAACGCCGATAGTTTTAGGAAACCGACGCGCCACCCGAGAAGCGATCGCGTCCATCGCCTCCGACAGAGAGCTCATACTGATTAAATGAGCGATCGGCTTCTCAAAAAACGGCGTCAGATAAAAAGGCAACCAGTCGTAAGCAAAATTAACAATTAAATCAAATTCCTGCTGGCGATCGCGCGCGAACTCCCACATATTCGCCAACACCGAATTGCCCGGCATCATTATCGGTCCGTTCCGGTCTTGGTTGATAGCGGTAGGTTGCAGTTCCCCTGGAACCTCAATTATCGGAATCGAATTTAAAACCGACCCCACCGGCGCAACTACCGTTATTTGATGTCCCCGCCTCTTAAATTCCGTAGCGAGATTGAGCATCGACAATTCCACCCCACCCCCCATACCGGTTCCCAGGACACCGACGGAAGTGGAGACAAAAAGTAATTTCAGTAAACCTCGTTCTTGTTTCATAATCAATCTATAGTTCGTAGTAACGACTTTAGTCGTAGTTCGTAGTAACGACTTTAGTCGTAGT
>CAZUCT010000256.1:0-9940 GCA_964619285.1 uncultured bacterium
ATCCCCCATCTAGGCCCGGGAAAAAGTGCGCAATTGCGCACAAAATTTGGACATCAACAATTAACCCATTCCCCATTCCCCATTCCCCATTCCCTATTCCCCATTCCCAATGTTAAAATTTGCCAAATAATCCCAGGCAAAACAGGACATTAGTTTATGGTTAAATCGCTGACAGGCAAAATATTTGTTGTCGATGACAATATCGATACAGATCAAATAATTCCCGCCGAATATCTGACCTTAGTTCCCTCCAAACCCGATGAATACGAGAAACTAGGCAGCTACGCTTTAATTGGACTGCCCGATCGCTACGGCAAATTCATCGCTCCCGGGGAAATGAAAACCGCCTATCCTATTATTATTGGCGGAGAAAACTTTGGTTGCGGTTCCTCCAGAGAACACGCCCCCATCGCTTTAGGTGCTTCTGGAGTTAAGGCCGTCATCGCTCAATCTTATGCCCGCATTTTCTTTAGAAACTGTTCTGCCACTGGAGAATTATATCCCTGGGAATGTGGCGATCGCCTCTGCGACCTTCTGAAAACCGGTCAGGAAGTTACGATTGATTTTGAAAACAATCTTTTAACCGAGCATTCCCAGAACAAAACCTATCAACTTAAATCACTCGGAGAAGTCAGACCGGTCATTGATGCGGGGGGTCTTTTTGCTTACGCCCGTCAAACTGGGATGATACCCAGTTAAAAATGCTTTTTCTAGCTATTACAAAGCTGCTGTCAGATAAAATATTGACAGCAGCTTAGAGATAAAAACAGACTTCTACTGCTTTAAGTTTCCATAAACTCTTGTAGCTTGCGAGTCATTTTATCCACAATTCCCTCTTCGGATTTAACATTAGATTCAGCTTCTAAACGCTTCACCGTTTCCTCTGGCAAGTCCAGAAGATTGACTAATTTTTTATAAGCGATCGCCTCCTCTTCATTTATTTTTGGTTCGTCGGGAGTCCGGGCACTGCAGGCAATTACTTCATAACCCAACTGCAAAACCAGTTCTTTTTCTTCGGTAGTTTCCAGTTTGGGCACCAACTCCTCTAAAGGGATATTTTGCATCATATAATCCCGCAGTTCTTGTTGGAGTTCTAACTGGCGATCGCCCCTGGCAAACAAGCTACTAAATTTGTTTAACATTAAATCCACTTCTTCTCGAGCTAGTTCCCCGTCGGACCAGGCCATAGAAGTAGCTATTCGTAATAAATCCATCTGGCGGGGGGTAATTGATGGTGGTGGTGGTGGTGATACCATAGATTTTTCCTCTTAATTTTACAACGACAAAAACTTTATTTTTTACTACTAAAAAATTGAATTTAATCCCACTCCCAGCCATCCATAAAAGTTTTCTTTTTGTTTAGCAGAAGGTTTTTTAACGGGTACAATTTTATAATTGCTGGGAGGACTAGAACTCAGAGTTAACTGACAAGTTAACAGCTCGTCTTGATGAAATACTGTCACCTCTATAGTATCCCCTGGATGATAATCTTTGAGGCGATCGCTCAATTTGTCTGCGCCGATCCTAAAACCGTCTATGGCAAGTAACTCATCTCCCGCATCAATTCCTGCTAGCTGTGCCGGACTTGCCACTTCGACAAAATCGATAGAATTTTTTCCTTTATCCCCCGTTACTTTCCAACCAACATAAGGAGTATTATTCCCTTCTTCTTTAACGTACAATCCAAAAGGTTCAAGATAGCGGCCTAAGAGTAATTCTTCCGTACCATTGATATATTTAGCAAAGAAATCTTCCAAATCAAGACCCGCCACAGATTCTATTACCTTTTGCAATTCTTCTGGAGTATAGCCTATTTCTTTTTTGCCAAACAGTTCCCACATTTTCACCATTACATCGTCAAGGGAACGTTGATTTTGATGATTTTCTCTGATTAATAAATCCAGAAGCAAAGAAATTACCGAGCCTTTTAAATAATAGGAAATTTGGCAATTATTACTATTAGCATCTCGCCTATATAATTTAATCCAAGCATCCCAACTAGACTCGCTTACTGGTTGCACTTTTCTGCCGGGCGTAGTCTGAACTTGAGTAATTTCTTTACTCAATGCTTGCAATAAACTTTTAGCATTATAAATTCCCGCCCTATAGGGAATTATTAAGTCGTAAAAGCTAGTCGTTCCTTCGCAAAACCAGAGAGAAGAGGTATAATTTTCAGCCTCGTAGTCAAATACTTCTAATGCTTTTGGTCGGATGCGCTTCACGTTCCACAGATGAAAAAATTCGTGGGCGACTAATTGCATAAAGCGATCGCGTTTTTCTTTATTTTTAAAACCGAAACGGGGATAATTAAGAGAGCAGCTATTTTTATGTTCTAAACCCCCATAACCCTGTCCCGATAGATGTAAAAGGAACAAATAGCGATCGTAAGGCAATCCATCGAAGATTTTTGCTTCTTCTTCAATAATTTTTTGCATCTCGGGAATCAACTTAGCTGGTTCCGCGTTACCTTTCCCCCAAATTGCTAATTGATGGGATTTTCCTCTTACTTCAAATTCATAAGATTGATGGGTGCCTATTTCAAACGGGCTATCTGCTAAAGTATCAAAATCTGGTGCTTTAAAAGTGTTGGAGCGATCGCTTATTTCGGGTAAAGATGTCGTTACTTTCCACTCGGGTTTAGGCGGTACTATCGCAATCTCAATTGGCTCTTTTTCCCATCCAGGAAGATAAAATAACAGAGCGGCACTATTGAAATAACCGTGACTGGTATCTAGGTGATTGGTACGAACTGTTAATTCGTTAGCAAAGATGCGGTATTGTACCGTTATTTCCGTTGTTTGTTTAGTTTCTATTTGCCAGTGATTTTTACTGATTTTGCGCCAAAGCAACGGGCGTTCGTCTTCCCCATAAGCGCAGAAGTCTTGCAGGTGTTTTGAGTATTCTCGTATTAGATAAGAACCAGGAGTCCAAACTGGCATTTTTAAATCTAAGAATACCTTATTTGAAGAGCTAGGATACAGCTTTTCTTTGTTTACGCGCAAAGTTATTTCAAATAAATGGGTAGCCGGCTGAGCCATGGCTACTCTGTATTGAATTGCTGGTATTGTTAAGGAGGGTACGGGTGGAGCGGTTTTAGTTTCAGTCATTTTTATTAATATTTGTTCCCATCGATAATTGCTGCATTTAGCACCCTTAATTAGTTTTTTATAGACTTAGTTTTTGGGTTAATTCAATTTATTTATTATACCTCTCTTTTTTTTCATTAACTTCTGCGCATTCTATTGACTTGCTAGATGGGTTAAATGTTTGGTATTTAGCAGCTGAATTGTCTGCCTTTCTGTATCTATTTTTAACCAGCGTTTTGCTTGGAGTTTTTCCATTATTTTGCTAGTTTCTTCTAGTTTTATATCGGTTACATCTGCCAAATCTTTTTCGGGAATATTAAAAATTTCTGTGAATTTTTCGGTTTTATGACCGTAATTTTCTGCTAATTCCACCAAAGTGTTTGCTAGTTTCACAGCAGGAGGGCGATGGCGAATTTGAGAGCGCAGGTTGGTTTGCCGCAAGCGTCTTACCATTAGTTGGAGCATTCTATGGTGAAGCTGGGGATCTTTGAAGAGGGTTTGGATAAATCTTTGGGCAGAGATACTGATTAAGCGTACAGGAGAGAGAGCAATCACGTCGTTAGACCTTGGGGACTCGTCTAAAATGGCCATTTCTCCAAAAAAGTCTCCACGGCCAATGATTGCCAAAGCGATCGCCTTTTCTTCTGAAGGCCTGCGCCTTACTTTAACCCATCCCGATACCACAAAATAAACAGCATTGCCCCAAGCATCTTCCATTAAGACGACTCTATCTGCTGGGTATTCGTGTTTCACAGCCACCGACAATAGCCATTCCAGGGTTTCTGGGTTGGCTCCTTTAAATAGGGGAAAAAGCTCGCTGAAGGCTTCTGTTTGCATGAAAGTTCGTATTTTTTATCGTACTTTTTTTTATTTTAAAGGCAATATAGCATTTTCATTTAAGTTGTGTCCCAAATATTTCTGCTTTTAGGCAAGAAGACTTATTTTTGTACCCAATTTCCAATTCCCCATTCCCCATTCCCCAATAAAAATCAACAAAAAAACGGGTTAACCCGAGTGTGGTTAACCCGCGAGCTTGGGAACGCGCAACTAAATTACTGTTGAACTACTAACTTAACGTTGGCGTTTTGCAAGCCGCGCTGTTTCACTGCGGCTAGGGTTTTGTTAACTGCGTACTTCTGGTTGATGGAGTTGATCAGTTCGGTTTGGTTGTGCTTTTTAGCAACGCCCCAGAGGTCAGCGATCAAGTCATAAGTACCATCGCTGTTGCGAGACCAACCGAGATCGTATTCGCCTTCGAGAATTGCAACCAAGTCTGCACGAACGCGCTGGCCGTTATAGCCGCGAACGTCGGCATTGCTTTTTACAGAGATTCCCAGGTCGCGAAGAGAAGCTTTCAGGATTTCAGCTTCGGAGATCTTGGTACGCAGAGTGCTGAAATGAGACATTGGTATCCTCCTAGTGGAATTTAAAGTGAAACAACAACGGTTTTTTGATTTAACTAGCCGTCAGCCTTAATGGCTTTCAGCTTTTTTTGGGAAACTGCTAGCAGGTTATTTGCTAGCCTTTGCTGCTGTACAATACCTAAACAATTCCGGCAAAACCTGGTAAAACCTGGTAATGCTAGTTTTGCGGCTTGCTTCCTGCTTCAACCTGGGGAGTATACTCCTACCAGTTCACAGGCGTAACTTCGGGTGCAGCCAACCCTAGATTAACTTCCCCTGTTTGGACCAGGAGAAAGCTCTTAAAACTCCAGTCTTTGATACTCGGCGACCGAAGAAGCAGCAGGCCGCGCTCGCTGTCGTGCCCAATCCCGCAGGGCTGTTACCTGTTCTGTCATGGTCTTCGACAGTGGCAGTGTGGATTTAATGGCGGCAATTATATCTAGCTGCGTAAATTCTCTATCTTGAGCAAAAGCTTCGTACATTGCAGCGATAATTGCTTGCTCGATTTCGGCTCCTGAAAAGCCTTCGGATACTTTTGAAAGTTGATCTAGATCGAAGCGATCTAGTTCGCGGCGTCGTTTGATCAAGTGAATTTTGAAAATATCTTTGCGCTCTTCTTGGTTTGGTAAATCGACAAAAAATATTTCATCAAAGCGACCTTTTCTGAGAAACTCCCCTGGCAAACGTTCTATCCGGTTAGCTGTTGCCATGACAAATACGGGGGATTTTTTCTCTTGCATCCAAGTGAGGAACGAACCAAAGATTCTACTTGAGGTGCCTCCGTCCGAGTCGGCAGAGCCCGTACCGCCTGCAAAAGCTTTATCCAACTCGTCTATAAAGAGGATTGCTGGCGAAATAGATTCGGCAGTTTTGAGAGCATTGCGCAGGTTGGCCTCACTTCGCCCTACCATCGAACCGTCATAGACTCGCCCCATGTCCAACCGAATTATAGGCAGTCCCCACAAACGAGATGTGGTTTTGGCTATTAGGGATTTACCGCAACCCGGTATTCCCAATATCAACATTCCTTTGGGCTGGGGCAGGCCGTATTCTCGCGCTCTTTCTGTAAAAGCATTCGAGCGCTGTTTCAGCCAATGTTTTAGTTCTTCTAAGCCGCCTACGGCATTAATGGTTTCATCTTCTTCTATGTATTCTAAGATGCCATTGCGTCGAATAAGCTGCTTTTTCTCTGAAAGAACTATCTCGACTTCTTCTTCTGTTAGACGTCCTGCCGTGACGTAGGCTTTGCGATAGACCTTTTCAGCTTCGTCTTTGGTCAGGCCCAATGCTGCTTTTAGCAGTTTTTCCCTAGTTTCTGTGGTTATGCGACGGCTTCGAGTTGGCTCTAACTGTCGCGATAGGACTTTATCTAGCTCTTTCATGTCTGGCAGGGGGAAGTCCAGAACTACGACTTCTTTTTCTAGTTCTATGGGAACGTTCTGCACTGGGGACATCAAGATTATGGTTTTGTTTGTCCCTTTGAAAGAGGCGATCGCATCTCTTAACCACCTTGTTACTGGCGGCGAATCTATAAAAGCGTGTAAGTCTTTAAATATATAGATACCCGCATTGTTATTCGGATCTCGCTGTCTTGTTACCCATTCTATTGCTGCCTCTGGTGAGACTGTATTATGTTGGGTTGTTTGTTTTGCTTGGCCGTACTCTACTATCCCATGAGTTACTGTCCACACAAATACTTTCCGCTGGGGCTTTGCCTGAGCTATGGCTGCAATTGCTTGCTCGGACCGATCTTCCTCGGGCGTTAATAGGTAGATCAGAGGATATTGAGCTTGGATGAGAATACTAAGTTCTTCTTTCATTTTCCTCGACTATCCAACTTTTTTGTTCGTCGGTGTATTCTAAGATTACATTCGCTTTTTTGGATAGCGAACTCTTAAAGCATTCACGACTTCTTGTTTTCTTTATTTGGCTGCCTTTTTTTTGGCGGCTTTTGTTCTTGCCCTAAGTTTTTTGCGTTTTTTGCGTTTTTTGCCCCTAGTTCTTAGAAGCTAGTATTCAGAAGATTGATAGCTCTCTAGGATAGCTCTGTTGACCATCGCTCCCTGGTAATTCAATAATTGCACCCATAATTGCTTAGATAGCATTTATATACCTTGGGGTATCTTGCTTTCTTTCTTTCTTTCTTTGGGGCTATTTTGACTTTACCTAATAACAAAATTTAATTGCTAGCAAGAACCTGACAGCAAGGTTTAATTGCCAGCTTTGGCTTATTAGCCTTTAGAGAATTTTTAGAGAATTTTAGCACGGAACTAATTCTTCTTCTCCCGGTCTGGAATCGGTACTTTTACTTGAATTTATGGAATTTACCTTCTTCTGTACCCGATTGTCCATGGGCAGATTGTCTCTGTCTACTATGATACAATCTTTTAGAGACTGATTTTTTAAAGATACCAGTTCTCCTTCTTCCATGAAGACCGAGCTTGTGCATTCTGGACAACTATATACCCGGTGGGTCTGTCCTATGGAGGAGCCCATTTCATCTACTACCTCTGGGTTCTCTAAATAAAATACGATTGCCCTTTGTGCAATTGATGACATCGGTTCCCCTTCTACCGCTGCTCTGATCTTTAGCTGGCGATGCAGTTCTGGTGGAAGATATAGCGTTACTTTTTGCTTGTCTTGCATATGACAGTCAACTTGTTTACCCGGGTATGTTTCCTACGTTAGCTATTAATTTTGGAAATGTCAAGATGTTAAACCGCTTTAACGCCTAAATTGTAATATTTCTTTACATTAATTGCGTTCAAAACGGTGGCCTAAAAATCTAAATTGACCGTAAATCAATAGTTTTAAGCTTTATGGCCATTTAAAAGAGCTTGGGATGAATTTGGGAAATTTGATTGACAAACAACAAATTGCCCTGAGAAAAGTTAAAAAATGGCCAAGATTGACAATGCCGACAAAGAGGGCCATTTTAATTTTTTTAAACACTAAAATTCATACTAATGTTAGTAGCGAAGCTTAATACTTTAGAAAGGCCCCCGAAGAGTAACTGATGCTGAGAAAGGATGCAGAGGCACGAACCATGTATTAGAAGCGATCGCTAATAAATAATGAAAAATCATCTTTTGAAACTGATTGTGGGATTAACTATAGGAGCAGTGCTGTCGAGTTGCGGTACTTCTATGCAGTCGAATAGTTGGAAAGTTTACAGCAACGAACGGTATGGCTACCAATTTCCTTATCCCAGTAATTGGGAAGCGGCCAGAGCCAAATCGAATGCAGACGGACAAGCCTTCCGCCATCCGCAAAATCCTGGGGTGGAGATTAGAGCTTGGGCAGGCTACGACTTGTCAAATTCTATCAATATAGAGGAAACGCCCGCCACTGTGGTTAGAAACTTTCAAACCGAAGAGGGGTTGTTCGGGGAATTGAAGGTAAATATTGGGCCAGAAATAAGTTCTATGACGCTGACATTGGAGAAAGGAGAAGTCCAATATAATTGGCAGGCAGAAGCTCCCAGCCAACAGTTTGACGATTACTATAAATTTTTTTATTACGTTGCCAGTCAATACGATGTTGGCTCGTAGAGCGATCGTGAATTCTGGGTCAATTGGTTATGATGCCCAAATATGCTGTGGCGGCAAAAATTACTTTGATAACCTCTTGTCTTGTTAAGATTTAAACTTAAGCTGTCCATCTTTAGATTCCGACCAGTGCTTAATGGTTTACAATCCCTTATCAATGGCCTCTCCCGATTCTGGGACTGAAATACAAATTAATCCTAATAACCTACAAGTCCGCTTTAAAAGAGAAGAAGGAAGACTATTATTACTATTGCCTCCAGAAATAGGCAATCCTGAGTCAGAAACAATAGCCTCCGCAAGCTGGCAGGAAATTTGGCAACAACTAAAACTGAGATTGAATGCAGGAGAACGTTTTTGGGAGGCCAATACAGAAGTCGAACTTATGGCCTTCGATCGCCTATTAGATACTCGCCAACTACAAGAGATTGCAGAGGCCCTGGCAGAGGCCCAACTTCAACTAAAATCGATCTATACCAGCCGCCGGCAAACGGCGGTGGCTGCTGCTACCGTTGGTTATTCGGTGCAACAAGGCTCGGCTGAAATTGGCCAAGAGTCGAACTCTCAAGAAAAAGGCAAAGTATTAGCGGAGCCTTTATATTTAAAAACGACAGTACGTTCGGGGGTTGAAATTCGGCATCCGGGTACGGTAGTAATTTTGGGAGATTTGAACCCAGGCGGTTCTGTAATTGCCAGAGGAGATATTCTGGTGTGGGGTCGTTTGCGTGGGGTAGTTCATGCTGGGGCTGAGGGGAATCTCAAAAGCGTTATTTTGGCCTTGCAAATGGAACCTGCTTTAATTAGGATTGCCAATTTAGTAGCCAGGGGGCCGGAGAAACCACCAGCTAAGTTTTATCCCGAGGTTGCATACATAACTAATAAAGGAATTAGAATTGCTAGAGCTGGAGATCGGGGGCTCGGTGGAAGTTGGCGCTGAGATAGAGGAATAATCTAAAATCTAAATTTACGACTATTTATGAGTAGAATTATTGTGATTACTTCGGGTAAAGGAGGAGTGGGCAAAACCACTACTACAGCGAATTTGGGGATGGCTTTGGCTAAAAGAGGTCGCCAGGTGGCTGTTGTGGATGCAGATTTTGGCCTGAGAAATCTGGATCTGCTGTTGGGTTTAGAAAATAGAATTGTTTATACGGCGGTGGAAGTTCTCTCTGGGGAGTGTCGGCTGGAGCAAGCGATAGTAAAGGATAAACGCCAACCTCGTTTAGTTTTGCTACCTGCGGCTCAAAATAGGATGAAAGATGCGATCGCTCCCGAACAGATGACTCAGTTAGTAGATATGTTAGTCTCAAAATACGACTATATCCTGATTGATTCTCCAGCGGGAATAGAGAGGGGGTTTCAAAACGCGATCGCCCCGGCGAAAGAAGCTGTAATTGTTACTACTCCAGAAATTGCTGCAGTTCGAGATGCCGATAGAGTTATTGGCTTGCTAGAAGCTAACGGTATCAGGCGTATTAGCCTTATAGTCAATCGAATCAGACCTCACATGGTACGAGCAGACGAGATGATGTCTGTAGAGGATGTTGAGGAGATACTAGCTATTTCTCTTATCGGAATCATCCCAGATGATGAGAAAGTAATTATGTCAACCAATCGGGGAGAACCGTTAGTGCTATCAGAAACACCTTCCGATGCTGGAATAGCCTTCGATAATATTGCTCGTCGCTTGGAAGGGGAGAGAGTAGAATTTCTCAATCTAAATCCAGTGCCTGAAAATTTGTTTACTAGATTGCGAAAATTTTTGTCAGCTAAAATTATTTAATCCCTACCTGTTGGTTATGGAAGCTTTGGTTGAGAAACTGGGTGCAATTAAGGGTGGAAGTTTGAGAAACTATTGAGATAAGGGATAAGGGATAAGGGATAAGGGATAAGGGATAAGGGATAA
>CAZUCT010000257.1:0-3456 GCA_964619285.1 uncultured bacterium
GTGTGGGGAGTGTGGGGAGTGTGGGGAGTGTGGGGAGTGTGGGGAGTGTGGGGAGAGTTTTTGAGAAAAAATCGACAGTTCGAGATAGCCTAAAGTAACGTTTTTTCGTTCTCGTGGCTCCACCTTGACAGTGCTGGGAATGGGGAAGCAGCAATTAACAATTGACAATTAACAATTAACAATTAACAATTAACAACTAACAATTGACAACAAACAACCAATGGAGGATAACATGACCCCAGGCGAGGGATTGCGTCAAATCTTAGAACAACCCGGCATACTCACCCTTCCCGGAGTTTACGATTGTATAGGGGCAAAAATAGCACAAAAAATAGGCTTTTCAGCAGTTTTTACCAGCGGTTTCGGCATCTCCGGTTCCACCCTGGGCCGTCCCGACTACGGTTTTCTCACGGCTACAGAAATGCTCTACAGCGTCGGACGGATGACTCAAGCTATCGATATTCCTCTTGTGGCAGATATCGATACAGGCTACGGCAACCCCCTCAACGTCATTCGCACCGTTACCGATGTTGTCAATGCGGGAGCTGCAGGCATCATCCTCGAAGACCAAGAATGGCCGAAGAAATGCGGTCACTTTCAAGGCAAGCGGGTAATTCCGATGGCGGAACACGTCGAAAAAATTCAAGCTGCAGTCCGCGCCAGAGGAGACAGCGGTTTGGTCATTATCGGTCGCACGGACGCCCGGGCTCCTCTGGGATTGGATGAAGCGATTAAACGAGGGCGGGCTTATTTTGAAGCGGGGGCGGACGTAGTGTTTGTAGAAGCGCCCGAGTCGGTGGAGGATTTAAAAGCGATCGCTGCTGCCTTTCCCGACGCGCCCCTATTCGCCAACGCGATCGAAGGGGGCAAAACTCCGGTGTTGTCAGCGGAAGAACTAGAAGAATTGGGCTTCAAAATCGCAGTCTATCCCCTATCCGGGTTATTCTCCGCCACCAAAGCAATGATGAATTGTTTCCAAGAATTAAAAGACAAAGGCACTACCAAAGGGTTTACGGAGTTAGTGAATTTCCAAGAATTTGAGCAAATTATCGAAGTACCCAAATACCGCGAGTGGGAGCAACAGTTCTCCGCGTCGCGCGACGAGTAACAACCGAACGGTTTTTGCTAATGGCTAACTGCTAATTGCTAATTGTCTTTTTTTATAGCAATTCCGTACCTCATTAGCCAAGGAAACGGTATAATAGTCATTAGCTATGTACCCAAACACCCCAAAAAGAGGAGGTCCAACAATGGCGACCCAACGGTGGAACGATGAAATGTTAGATAGTCTGGCCGAACGGATGGCCGAGCTGACGGAAGTTAGTCTCCGGGCTCTTAATCTTGCCGAAGGCAACGCCCGCGCCATCCAAGCCCTAGCGAATACGGCGGCAGAGGCCCAAGAAGAGCGACAGCAAATCTTACGACTCGTCGCCCAACAACAGCAAACCATCGAACAACAACAAACTGAAATTGTGGGTTTGAGGACTGAAACGAGGCGAATGATGGAGATGTGGTTAGAAGATCGCCGGCGAAACGAAGGGGAGGATAACTCTCCTAGCTAAATCAAACTGCTACTAAGTACCTGTGCAAAATTAATTAGACATCTCCAAAAATCACCGGTGATTTTTGGAGAGGTCTAATTGTTAATTATTAATTGTTAATTGTTATGAAAATTGCAGTCATAGGCGCGGGCATCGGCGGCCTCACGGCGGCGGCGTTGCTGGCCCGGCGGGGATGCGAGGTCGTCGTTTTCGATGGGGCGATCGTTCCCGGTGGATGCGCTTCTACTTTTAAACGGCGCGGTTTTACCTTCGATGTCGGCGCTACCCAGGTCGCGGGTTTGGAACCGTCCGGCATCCACTACCGCATTTTTCGCGAACTCGATATCGAACTGCCGCCAGGGACACCTTGCGACCCGGCCTGCGCGGTCTTTCTGCCGGGAGAAACGGAACCGATAAGCGTTTGGCGCGACCCCCAGAAGTGGCGCGAAGAACGAGAACGACAGTTTCCGGGGAGCGATCGCTTCTGGAATTTGATGTCTGCCCTGTTCGATGCGAGCTGGCGGTTTCAAGGTCGCGACCCGGTTTTGCCCCCGGGCAACTTCTGGGATCTCTGGCAGTTAATTAAAGCGGTTCGCCCCGATACTTTAATAACTTTTCCCTTCGCCCTAGCGACTGTGGGCGATGCGTTGCGGTTGTGCGGTTTGGGGGATAACCGACGTTTAAAAACTTTTCTGGACTTGCAGTTAAAGCTTTATTCTCAGGTGGATGCGGACGAAACTGCCCTGCTTTATGCCGCCACTGCTTTGGGAGTTTCTCAGGAACCGCAAGGGTTGTACCACTTGCAAGGGAGTATGCAGGTTTTGAGCGATCGCCTGGTTTCTGCTTTGGAACGAGACGGGGGCAAACTGTTAATGCGGCATACGGTGGAGGCGATCGCCACCGACGAAGGTAAAGTAACCGGGGTCAAAGTTCGGAACCAAAAAACCGGCGAAGTTTGGTTGGAACCCGCCGATGCCGTGGTTGCCAACGTCACGGTACAAAATTTGGTTAACTTGGTGGGAGAGGAAAATTGGCAAAGGTCGCTGTTAGGGCGGGGTTACAAATATCGAGTCGATAAATTGGAGTCGCCTTCTGGGGCCTTTGTAGTTTATTTAGGAGTCGACCGAAAGGCAATTCCGGCAAACTGCCCGCCCCACTTGCAATTTTTCTACGACTACGACGGTCCCATCGGCGAAAATAATTCTCTGTTTGTTTCCGTCAGTCATCCGGGAGACGGGCGGGCGCCCAAGGGGAAAGCGACAATTACGGCATCCAGTTTTACCGATACGGAACGCTGGTACGGTTGCAGGGACTACGAGGGGTTAAAACGGGAATTTACGGAAGGGGCGATCGCTCGTTTGGGGGAATATTTCGATTTAAGTTCGGAGAGGATCCTGCACGTCGAAGCAGCAACCCCGCGCACTTTTGAAAAATTCACCGCCAGAGAACGAGGTATCGTTGGCGGAGTCGGTCAGCGGGTACCCACTTTCGGTCCTTTCGGCATCGGCAACCGCACTCCAATTAAAGATTTATGGTTGGTGGGAGATTCGACTCATCCGGGAGAAGGTACCGCCGGGGTGTCTTATTCTGCTTTAACTGTTGTCAGGCAAATTGAAGTTGGGTAATAGGGAATGGGGAATGGGTAATGGGTAAATTAGTAGCTTAATTTGTAGGTCGGGTGGAACGCAGCTTAATTTGTAGGTCGGGTGGAACGCAGTGGAACCCGACATCGAAAGTTGGGTTCCACTGCGTTCCACCCAACCTACAAGATGCTCGCTAACTGAGAAAAAACTCCTGCTTTAAGCATTATCATTAAATGTTGAATGCGCTCGTATTCATCAAGAAAGTTGGGTTCCACTTCGTTCCACCCAACCTACAAGATGCTCGCTAACTGAGAAAAAACTCCTGCTTTAAG
>CAZUCT010000257.1:3556-9886 GCA_964619285.1 uncultured bacterium
CGTTCCACCCAACCTACAAGATGCTCGCTAACTGAGAAAAAACTCCTGCTTTAAGCATTATCATTAAATGTTGAATGCGCTCGTATTCATCAAGTTCTTTGCTTTCCGCAGCCGTAATTGTTCCTACTTTACTGCGTTCCAACAAACTTTTTAAACGTTGCTCCATTTCAGGAGTAGGACGAAAAGCAATAATTTCTTCTGGGGTGGGTTTGCTGACCATAAAATCCAGAATATATTGGTAAACACGGGCAGGTAGTGGGGGTTGCTCTAAACTCAACGCCAAAAGTTCGGGAAGGCGATCGCTCATCGGTTCCAATTTTTCCCACAATTCGTCTGGAATTTCTAAGGTAATTTGTGCCACGGTTTAAAATTATTTAAAAATGAGTTTAGTAAATGATAGCATAGAGACAAGCTAACGCTCAACTTTCCCGTCGCGCCAACTCTCGGTTTAACTCTAACAATTTCTCCAAGATGTCGTCCTGGGGCGCAAACCCGTAAGCTTTCATAACTAACTCGTCCAGACGAGAATGGAGTCGATATAGTTCGCTGGCGGGTTCGTCGAAAAACTGATTATATAATTTAGTAACGCCCCACTGCTTCGCTTCCATTTGTTCGCTGCGGTATTGGTGTAGTTTCTCCGCAGCGGTTCTAATTTGAGCGACTGTTTCTGGGGTGGGAGTTTGGGGAAAGGGAAATGTGTGAAAACAGGTGTTGTGAGTGTAGCGAGTATCGCCTTTGAGAGTCGAACTTTGAGCCTTCACCCAGAGGCGATGAATTTTTGAGGTCAACACTCCCAAAATATAAAAATCGTCGGCGGCGACAATATTTGTCGAGTCTGCAGGCAACCAGTTAGTTTCGGCGGGAAGAAATATAAACCATTTTGAGACTCGCGGCACTGTAAAATAATAGGATAAAGGGGCGATCGCCTCCCTCATAGCCGGTCTTTTTTCCCCAAACTTCCACCAATTAACTCTAGTTACTTTTCTACGATTATTATCTCTTTCGGGTTTCACAGTAGTTTTAATACGTTCCAGAAGCAAGGGGTAACTACTAGCATCTTCCAAACTCATATCGTTAAAATCAATAATCCATCTGTCAGGCTTTCCGTGGGGCTTTTTTGCCAGACTGGTAGCATCTGCCAACAACTTCAAAACATCGCGATTTTTTGGTTCCAATTCTATCCATTTATTAACCTCCTCCTCAGTAACAATAAACCCTTTGCCCACGGGAATAACTCCTTGAAAACAGATATTTTGATTCGCCTTCAATTTCACCGCCGAAGTTACGTCAACGGTGTCAGTCAAAGAAGAATTAATCCGCGCAACCTCTTTTTTATCTAAATAATAATTTTCTGGTTTTTGCCGACTCCAATTAACAATACTAACATGAACCTTAGCCTCCCCAGACCAAGGTTGAGTGGAAATTGCATCGTAGATATAGCCGCCATTTTCGCAGATATATTCCAAAGAAGCTGACCGACTTTTATTCTGACTAATAGAATTAGTACCCACCAAACCCGCCCGGTCGTTTTCTCCTAAATTATCGTGGGCAATTCTAAACCAATAACAGCAAAAATCCACCGAATCTTTTACCTCGTTAAACTTGGCAAAAACTTTATCCATATATTCATCGCCCAAAGCTATTCTGGTATGTTTTCCACCTAAAAAAGGAGGGTTGCCAATAATCGCATTTGCTCGCGGCCAAGGTTCAAATAAAGCATCGCGACAAAGGATATTTTTATCCAAACTATCCAGAGGCAAAGCCGGTTCGTTCAAACCTAAATTATCGATGGCAATTTTTCGCGCAATAGTTAAAGTCACCCGCGCCAATTCCACGGCAAAAGGATTAGTATCCATGCCAAAAAACTGTTGGGGCGTGACGAAACTAATCTGCATTTGTTCCGTGTTAGAACGGCGGCGATCGCTGATTTTTTCTAATAACTCTTGTTCGATAACTTTAAGCTGTTGGTAAGCAAGATAAAGGAAATTACCCGAACCGCAAGCGGGGTCGAGAACCCGATAACTTTGCAATTCTAATTGTAATTGATTCAATTCTTTAAGAGTATTAGCAGCCTCAATTTTTGCTCGCCAATAGCGATTAATAGTCGGGCTAACTATTTTCATAATATCGATTTCTGAAGTGTAATGAATGCCGCTGGCGTGGCGCTGTTGTTTGTCTATAGCGGACTCAAAAATATTACCAAAAATTGCCGGGCGTACTTTACTCCAATCTTGCAGGGCGCAAGTTTCGAGGATTTTTAATTCTTCTTTGTCTAACTCGATAGGGTCAATTACAGAAAATAAGCCGCCGTTAAAATAATCTACTCCTTGAAAACGTCCTGCTGGAGTTTTTCCTGGTTGGTTCATTTCTCGGAATAAACCCCCTAAAACGTCGTAAGAATTAGCTTCATTTAAACATTCTTGAACGCAGGAAACAAATAAATCCCGAGGCAGCATTCCCCGGTCTTCGGCAAACATGGCTAAAACGCATTGGAGGACAAATCTTTGGGCGATAGTTTCATCAAATAAGTTTTTTTTTCTGACCTCGATTTTTCAATTCTTGGAAAAGCCAACTCATCTGCATACCGACTTTTTCCGTGACTTCAATTTGGTTATTATTAAAAACCGGCTTTCTGTCGGTTAACTCCATAAAAGTAAAAGCGCCAACTCGTTCTGGGAGTTGTTCTAAAGTTACTTTATCTACGGGAGTATCCACTTGAAGGTTGAAGTCAAAAATCCAAAATTCATCGAAGTTGCAAAGGATGACATAACGGGGGCGATCGCTCACTAATCTCACCCAATAATCGAAGGCTTGAGAATAGTGTTTCCCGAGAGTTTCTCCCCGTTTTTTCATCTCAATTAAAACTCGCGGTTTCCAGACTAAATCTGCAAAACCAGTTTTACCTTTTTTGCTGCCCTTTTTAACTCTGTGTTCGTAAGTTGCCCCCGCTTCTAAAGCGCCTTCGTGACCGAAAGCGCGGAAAAAGCGGTCTAGAAACAGTTGAGCTTCTCCTTTTTCGTCACCAGTAATATGCTGCTGGCAGAAGGTGACAAAGTTATGGAGAGTTTCTGGAGTGGCTGTCATCGCATCCAATTGTTAATTGTTAATTGTTAATTGTTAATTATTCCCTACTCAAAATATTGATAAACCGTCTCCGAAACATCGCGAATCAAATTAGCGGCAGCATCGTAACCTTCGGCGGGTCGCTTGACAAGAACCGCCAAAAGATAGCGCTTGCCGTTAGGCATATCGATCGCCCCCGCATCGGCCAAAACCGAATTAATATTACCCGTTTTATGAGCGATAATTGCGCCCCTGCCCAAACCCTTTGGTATGAGAGAATCGTTTTTAGTTTGTTGCATAATATAAAAGAGGCGATCGCGAGATTTCATCGACAGCAAACCCCCCTGTTCCACCTGAGAAACCAGATTAGTTAAATCGTGGGGACTGGTAGTATTAGTTCCTCCCAAATCAGGTAAAGGATTGCGGATAGCAGTATTTCTCAACCCCCAATTTCTAAACTGTCGGTTTAAAATTTCGGCACCTCCCAAACGGTCGATTATCATATTAGTTGCCGTATTGTCGCTAATAACAATCATCTTAGTAATAGTTTCCAGAACCGTGTATTTAGTACCCGGTTTTTGGTACTGCATATCCCCCGAACCTTCGGCCACTTGACTTGCTTCCATAGTCAAAGTTTCATCCAAGCGCACTTTCCCCTCATCTAAAGCTTGGAAAAAAGCCACTAAAATCGGTAATTTAATCGTACTTGCCGCCGCAAAAGGTACCCCAGCATTAATATCGATGTAACCGCCGTTATCCAAATCTACTATAAAGATTCCCGGCATCAATTCTGGGGAGGAAGCTGCCAGACTTTGCAAGCGACTTTTTAACTCTGTCAGTTCTCGACTTTGCCGTAAATAAAGAGGAACGACATAACGAGAATTTGAGGCTTTTTCCGTTTCTTCTATAGAAGTTTCAGTAGTTTTAGAAGCTAATACTTCCGCTTTTTGTTTGGCGCTTAAAATCGAAAGTCCGGTACCAAAAAGCACCGCCAAACCTACTCCCGTAATTAAAATTCGGGCAGCATATAAAATAGGAGAAACCGGTTTAGTTTTCCGCCGTTTTGCCGTTTTAGCTTTAGGCCGAGTACGGAGAGGGGGGCGTTGTCGAACACTTTTTTGTACTTCGAGATCGGGAGTCGAAACAGTAGATTTTTCTGTAGCGATCGCCCTAAGTCTCCTCAGTTCTTCTAATTTATTGGCATCCCTTTTTGGCTGAACGCTTCTTAAGTGTCTTCTTTTTTTGCCTCTAACCATTGAGCTATCTCTTTCTCGGGGTAAGGGTCGAGGGCCCGTCCTTGTTAAATGGCGGGGGGGAAACTGAGCTACATTTTCTGGGGGGCGATCGAACCCCTGGGGTCTACTTTCAAAAGTAGCTTGGGAAAAATTCGGCCAGTTATCGTCGTTATTAAATTGGCCTGACTGGCCGTTATTTTGGTTCTGGCGGGACCAGGGGTCTGATGGATTAGAGGGTGGCACTGAATACATTTAATTTATTAGTATTATTTGCTTCCCCGTAGGGATTTGGACATTAACAATAATTAGAGCAATTTAAGAGAGTTAGAGGAGCGATCGAGAAACCTCGTTTTTGAAAAAACCGGGTTTCTGAGTCTAAGTTATTTAGCTAAATCGTCAAGAAGCCTGCGCGCGAAATCTGCGATTTGGCGCGAGATGAATTGGCGGTAAATTAATGGGACTCGATGTCCCATTAATTTACACTTGATGTGCAAATACCGCCTATTTTTTTTTACTTAAAAAAAAGTCAAAACTCCAATTAAGGAGTGGTGTTCAACGGCAATGTTATCCAAGGTTTTTCGCTATTAACACTTCTCCTCTCCACAGTAGAGATGTTTAATTAATAACCGCAGAGTCCGAGACTAGAACGCGGTTTGCCAGACCTACATCTCGAAGTGCCTATATATTCTCAAATAACGTAGCTTCTCTGGCATAGCGAGAAACTGCAGCCCAAGGACGAAAGCTTCTAAGAAGCCCACGCCATACCCCAAGGGTTGGCGTGTGGAGTCGTCACCTGCTTGGCTGGAAAGTCAGGGAAATCGTAGGCACATTAAACCACATTTTGCGAAATTTGCCCCGCCCTTAAGCTTAACTTAAGTTCCCTTGGTTTTCTCCAGTTGGAAAATATCGGATAACTATTCCCACCCGCGAGATTTTAGCGCCCATTCTACCTGAGAAAGAATGCCGCGCAACATGGCAACTTCTGTAGTAGAAAGTTCGGCCCGGTTGAACAAGCGCCGGAATTTCTCCATGCGACTCGGGGCCGTATGGGGGTAAAGGTAGCCAATTTTTAATAACAAATCTTCTAACTGTTGGTAATACCCCTCCAAACCATCTAAAGTCGCTGTAGAGGTTGAGGGTTCCATAACTACTCCCCTTTTTTCTGGGGGATTTTCCAAGGATGCCTGATAGAGTTCGTAACAGCAAACCGCCGCTGCTTGGGCCAAATTAAGGGAATTATAAACCTCCGAGGCAGGAATGCGCACCAACCTTTGGGCGTAGTTTAACTCAGCATTGGTCAAACCCCGATCTTCCCGACCCAAGATTAAAGCAGAGGGCGCGTTTAACAACCAGGGTAGCGCTGCCTTTGGGGTTTCGAGGTCTGTGGGGAGAGACCTATCGAGGCCCGTAGTGGCGATCGCTCTCTGACACCCACGGAGGGCCTCGGGTAAGTCACTAACCACGGTGGCCCTTTCTAAAAGTTCGGCGGCATGAACGGCCATTAATTTAGCTTCTCTGCCCAGATGGTCGCATTGGGGGTTGACCAATACTAGCTGTTTTAGGCCCATATTTTTCATTACCCGGGCCACGGAACCCACGTTTAAAGGTCCGGCAGGTTCCACTAAGACAATTTTGATTTGTTCCATTTAGCAATTAACAATTAGTAGCAATTAACAATTAGTAGCAATTAACAATTAACAATTAAAAATTAACAATTAGTAGCAGCGCAACACAACTAAAATTGTGGGTAATTTGACGAGTACGAGCGTCCCCGCTCGTGGGTCTGGGCCCGGCCGCGAACGGGGACGTTCGCACTGATTTGTTCTCAAAATTATACCCACCATTTTAGCCGTGCTGCGCTAGTAGGGTGCGCATTGCGCACCTTACAAATTTTCATCTTTTCCAATAATAATAAAAACCATTGTGTTGATGTTTTAAAGAGTGCAGCGCTAGTAGGGTGCGCAATGCGCACCTTACAAATTATACCCACCATTTTAGCCGTGCTGCGCTAGTAGGGTGCGCATTGCGCACC
>CAZUCT010000258.1:0-6865 GCA_964619285.1 uncultured bacterium
TTAACCTTCGACCTTCTCAAGACTCAAGAAACTGCAAAATGCTCCATTAGTTCCGGAGCGATCGCCCCCCTTACACCGTCCAACCGCCCCAAACAACTGTCTCTAGGATAAGATAATCTAGCAAGAAGCTAGCTAAAGCACTATTGAAGAACAAAAAATGGAAATAAAACCCAGCAATACAGCCCTTTTAGACTGGACAGGAGATGCCCTAGCCGTCGGTTTTTTTGAAGATACCACAGAATTAACAGGAGATTTGGCCCAATTAGACGAAAAACTCCAAGCCACCCTCTCCGAACTAATCCAAGAAGTTGACTTTAAAGGCAAAGCCGGCACCAGCGCCGCCACTCGCGTCGGCAGCAACAGTCCCATCCGCAAAATTATCATCGTCGGTCTTGGCCCAAAAGACCAACTCAAATTAGATTCCTTGCGCCAAGCAGCGGCCACCGTAGCTCGATTGGCAAAAAGGGAAAGATGTAAAACTTTGGCAGTCAGTTTGCCCGTATCTCAAGATGTCGATGGGACCGCCCAAGCGATGGCCGAAGGAATCGAACTCGCCCTCCATCAAGACAACCGCTTCAAGTCGGAACTGGAAGATAAAACCCCCGAGGTCGAAGAAGTACATTTACTCGGTTTAGCGGGCACCGAGGGGGCCATCGCCCGGGCACGTCAAATTTGTAGCGGCGTTATCCTGGCCCGGGAACTCGTAGCAGCCCCAGCCAATAGCGTCACCCCAGTGACTCTAGCAGAAACGGTCAAAGAGATGGCCTCCGAATACGGTATGGCTATTGAAATCTTAGAACGGGAAGACTGCGAAAAATTAGGCATGGGTGCCTTTCTCGGAGTTGCCCAAGCATCGGAGCTGCCTCCTAAATTCGTGCATCTAACCTATAAACCCGAAGGAACTCCCAAACGGAAATTAGCAATAGTAGGTAAAGGTTTGACCTTCGACTCCGGCGGGCTCAACCTCAAACCTAGCGGCAGCGGTATCGAAAAAATGAAAACCGATATGGGAGGGGCCGGCACTACTTTCGGCGCGGCCAAGGCGATCGCCCAACTAAAACCCGATGTCGAAGTTCACTTCATCAGCGCCATCACCGAAAACATGGTCAGCGGTCGCGCCATGCACCCCGGAGACTTCCTCACAGCTTCTAACGGTAAAACTATCGAAGTCAACAACACCGACGCCGAAGGTCGTTTGACTTTAGCCGATGCTTTGGTGTTTGCCGATAAACTAGGAGTAGATGCGATCGTCGATTTAGCAACTTTAACCGGTGCCTGCGTGGTTGCTTTGGGAGACGATATGGCCGGTTTGTGGAGCCCCGATGACGAGCTCGCAGCCGGACTTCTTGCTGCTGCCTCCTCTGCCGGCGAAAAAATCTGGCGGATGCCTTTGGAAGAGAAGTATTTTGAAGGACTAAAAGCCATGCACGCCGACATGAAAAATACCGGCCCTCGCGCCGGTGGGGCGATAACTGCTGCTTTGTTTTTGAAGCAGTTTGTTAAAGATACTCCTTGGGCTCATTTGGATGTAGCCGGTCCGGTTTGGATCGAAGAAGAGAGCGGTTATAACAATGCCGGCGGTACCGGTTATGGAGTTCGCACTTTAGTTAATTGGGTTTTGAGCGACGCTTAACAAGTAAGGCAAAAGGCAAAAGGCAAAAGAAGATTAAATTGCTTATTTCAGATCTGGAATTGATTTAATTTGTACTTTTGCAAGAGCTCTAATTAAGAATTTAAGAAACCCGGTTTTTTCAAAAAACCGGGTTTCTGGGCTATATTGCTAATTGTTAATCCTAAGCATTAGCTTGTAGGTTGGGTGAAGTGAAACGGAACCCAACATATCAAACAGCCATTTTTTTGTAGATCTGGCTCCCCGAAACGGAATCAGCAGTGTTGGGTTCCACGAAGGTCCGCACAACCTACAAGCTAGCAATTAGCAATTCTTAATAAAACTTAACTTGTTTTCAATATTTCTTTGGTTAAAATAAGAAAAATTTAACTTTTATTACCCGTTCGATAGACGAACGGCGAACAATCGAGAGCTTTATGATAAAAATCTTAGACAACTTATTTTTAGGAAAGTTTTTAGGAAACTTTATCCCTCACGGACATTGCTATCTCTGGAAACCAGCATTAGTCTGGCTCCACCTCATCTCAGACTCTTTAATCGCCCTAGCCTACTATGCAATTCCCTTAATATTGATTTATTTTATCCGCCAGCAGCGGAATCTACCTTTCTCCTGGCTCATAGCAATGTTCGGTGCTTTTATCGCAACCTGCGGCACCACCCACCTGATGTCAGTCTGGACTCTCTGGCATCCGGATTATTGGGTTTCGGGAAGTATCAAAGCGCTGACCGCAGCCATCAGCTTATTAACGGCAGCCCTATTAGTAAAATTAATCCCGAAAGCTCTGGCTATTCCCGAAAATAATCAAGAACTACAAGAACAGATCGGCCTATTGATAGATGGGATTAAAGATTACGCCTTGATAATGCTAGATCCTGATGGTAACATAGTTAGTTGGCACGCCGGCGCAGAAACCATTCACGGTTATAAAGAAGAAGAAATTATCGGCAAGCATTTCTCCTGCTTTTACGAACCAGAGGATATTCGTCAGGGAAAACCAAAACAATATTTACAACAAGCTTTAACAGAAGGTCGCTGCGAAACTGAAGGATGGCGAATAGCACCGGACGGTTCTAAATATTGGGCTAACGTAACCATGACTCCTCTATACGATCGCCACAAACAGTTGCGCGGTTTCTCCAAAGTCACCCGCAATGCCACAGGGCGAAAACTAACCCAAGACAAACTCCTCCGTTTCAGTCATGCCGTCGAAAGTAGCAGCGATGCCATCGGCATTGCCGACCTCGATGGCAAATCGATTTACCACAACCAATCGTTTATCGCCCTAAGCGGTTACACCGTCGAAGAATTAAACGCAGCAGGAGGACCGCCCGCCGTTTATGCTCGACTAGAAATTGCCGCAGAAGTCTTCGAGACCATTAAAAAAGGCGGTTCTTGGAAGGGAGAATTTGAACTCAAAACTAAAACGGGTAAAATAGTCCCTACCCTCCTGCGAGGGGACTGCATTCGCGACGAAGCCGGCAACACCGTAGGTTTCATCGGCGTTCATACCGACATCACCGCCCAGAAACAGGCAGAAGCAGCTTTGCAACGGGCAAAGGCAGAATTAGAAATTAGAGTCGAGGAACGTACTAAAGAACTAAATCTTGCAGTAGAAAAGTTGCAAAGGGAGGTAGCTTACCGCCAACAAGCAGAAGCAGAATTGCGGGCTCTTTTTGCTGGAATGGCCGATGTTATTTTAGTTTTGGACGAAGAAGGACGCTATCTGAAAATTGCTCCCACCAACCCTTCAACCACATCCTTTAAGCCCAGTCCGCAGCTAATAGGTAAAACGATTTACGACGTTTTTCCCGCCCCACAAGCAGAAAGATTGCTCGCAACCTTTCGGGAAGCTATAGCTACTCAGCAACCGAAACAGATAGAGTACAGCGTGCGTCGCGGCGACAAGGTTTTTTGGTTAAATACCATCGTCTCGCCCATATCTGGAGAGGAAGAAACTTCTAAAGTTGTGGTGGTGGCTAGAGATATAAGCGATCGCAAGGAGGCAGAAGAAAAACTCCGCAAAAATGAAGAGTTATATCGAACGATGGCCAGCAATTTCCCTAACGGGGCGGTGTTTTTGTTCGGACTAGACGGGCTTTACACTTTAGTAGAAGGGTTAGAGCTTGCCGAAGTCGGTCTTTCTAAGGAATTTTTAATCGGCAAAACGGTGGTAGAATCTTTTCCGCCAGAAGTTTCTACTAAAATAGAACCTTTGCATCGGGAAGCATTGGCGGGTAAGTCCTCCGTCTCGGAAATAACTTTTCGCTCGCGCATTTATCAAGTGAATATCGTGCCGGTGAAAAACGATAAGGGGGAAATCTTTGCCGGCATGGCCATGTGTCATAATATTAGCGATCGCAAGCAGACGGAAGCAGCTTTACTGGAATCCAAACAGCGGTTAAAGGAAAAAAATCAGAAGCTTAAAGAGACATTGCAAGAACTCCAACAAACTCAAGCAAAGCTCATCCAAACAGAAAAAATGTCTAGTCTGGGGCAAATGGTAGCCGGTGTCGCCCACGAAATTAACAATCCTCTCAATTTTATTTACGGCAATATCTCTCATGCAAGGGAATATTTTGAAGACTTATTGGCAATAATACTTGTATATCAGCAAAGCTATCCCGAAGCTACCAGCGAGATTCGAGCTGCAGCCGAAGAGTTCGATCTCGATTTCGTGCTGGAAGATTTGCCGAAAGTGCTGGCTTCGATGAAGATGGGGGCAGATCGCATCGACAACATCGTTCGCAGTTTGCGCAATTTCTCCCGTCTCGACGAAGCCGAGTTTAAACGGGCAGACCTTCATCAGGGATTGGATAGCACTTTATTGATTTTACAGCATCGACTTAAGGAGAAAGCCCGAGGAAGAGAAATTGCTATAGTTAAGGAGTATGGCCATTTGCCCTTGGTCGAGTGTTATCCGGGATTGCTCAATCAAGCTTTTATGAATATCTTGGCTAATGCGATCGATGCCTTGGAAGAATCGGCCCCAGATGCCTCCCCTACCATTTCCATCCGCACTCGCCTCGAAGATGAACTGGCGGTAATTGAGATTGGCGATAGCGGTCCCGGGATCGCTGAAAGAGTGAGCGATCGCATCTTCGACCCCTTTTTCACTACCAAACCCGTCGGTAAAGGCACCGGTTTGGGATTATCTGTTAGCTATCAGATTATTGTCGATAAACATAACGGTCAGGTAGAGTGTATCTCCCATCTCGGACAAGGAACCGAGTTTGTCATTTCCATTCCAGTTTCTCAAACTTAATCGCAATTATAGCATAATTATGGCAATTTGTCAATACCAAAAATTGATTTTTCTCGGGGTGCTTTCTCTTTGGGGGCTAAAAACAAAACTTGCTTAACAGATTTAAGCTCGATCCGGTCAAAATTTTACAAAAATTCAAGCATTTTTAGAAAATTCTCAGTATGATAGTAAAACAACCAAGACATAAAAATCAAGACTTATAATATGATGTTTGATTTTTTAAAAAACTTTTTTTCAGCAAGTTTTATTCCTCACGGACATTGCTATCTGTGGAAACCGGGATTAGTTTGGCTCCACGTCACGTCCGATGCCCTCATAGCACTCGCCTATTATTCGATACCAGTGCTGTTAGTTTACTTCGTTCGCAAGCGAAAAGACGTACCGATGAGTTGGATGTTTCTGTGGTGTGCGGCTTTTGTTCTAGCCTGTGGAACTAACCACATAATGAATATCTGGACGGTTTGGCATCCCACTTACTGGGTATCCGGTTCGATAAAAGCTCTTGGCGCGATCGTCTCCATATCTACCGCCTTCCTTTTGATAGGATTGATGCCTCAAGCATTAGCCATCCCCAGTCACGCCCAACTAGAAGCCACCAACGCAGCCCTGGCAAAAGAAATCAAAGAGCGACAAAAAGCAGAAGAATCAATTCGCATTCTCAACGCTCAATTAGAACAACGAGTAGAAAATCGCACCGCTAGCTTAACCTGGCTCAACCAACAACTGCAACTGGAAGTCAACGAGCGCAAGCGCACCGAAGAACAGTTACGGCTCACCCAGTTTTCCGTCGATCGCTCTGCCGATGCCGTATTCTGGATCGACGAAGCCGGAAAATTTATCTACGTCAACGATGCAGCTTGTAAATCTTTAGGTTATTCCCCCGAAGAATTTAAGCTCAAGACGATCCACGATATTAATCCAGACTTTCCTAAAAGTTCCTGGAACTTACACTGGAGTCTCCTGCGGCGATGCGGCTTTCTCAAAATAGAAGCTCACCATCGCACCAAAAACGATCGGATTTTTCCAGTGGAGATTACCATCAACCATCTCCAGTTTAACGGTAAAGAATATCATTGTGCTTTTGCCAGAGATATCAGCGATCGCAAGCGGGCAGAAGCGGCATTGCGCCAAAAACAAGAAGAGTTCAAATCCTTAGTCTCTAATATCCCGGGGGCAGTTTATCGATGCGCTTGGGATGCAAGCAGAACGATCGCCTTTTTCAGCAACGGCATAGAAGCAATAACCGGTTATCCCCCCTCGGATTTTATCCAAAATCGCGATCGCTCTTTTGCCAGCATCATCCACCTAGAAGATCGCTTAACCGTCGAAGAAGCAGTGGGCGCGGCTATCGAGACAAAACAACCCTATTTCATCGAATATCGCGTCAGCACCGCCGCAGGCGAAGAAAGGTGGGTGGTGGAAAAAGGACAGGCTATCTTCGACAATAAAGGAGAAGTATTATGGCTCAATGGAGCAATTTTTGACATTACTGATAAAAAACAAGCATCGGTGGCGCTAAAAGAAAGCGAAGAACGATTGCAATTAGCCCTAGCAGGAAGCTCTCAGGGATTGTGGGATTGGAATATGGTTAATGGAGAGGTTTATTTTAGCCCCCATTGGAGCCAAATTCTCGGTTACGATCCGAGCGAAATTAGCTCCGACGCTCGCTGGTGGATGAAATTGGTACATCCCGAAGACAGACTGCAAGTGGTAAGAATTATCAAGGAGCATTTGGCTCACTCGCGAGATTTCTGCCAGATGGAACATCGAATGCTGACAAAATCGGGAGAATGGAAATGGCTTTTAAATCACGGTAAGGTAGTAACTCGCGACGGCCAGGGCAAACCCTTAAGGATGACCGGCACGGTCAGAGATATTAGCGATCGCAAACAAGCCGAAGAAGCCTTGCGACTGTCGTCCGCAAGGGAACGCACCAAAGCCCAACAGTTAGAAGTTACGATTAAGGAACTCA
>CAZUCT010000258.1:6965-9831 GCA_964619285.1 uncultured bacterium
TTCGCGAGGGTATTGAGAGTACCCTGTCGATTTTGCAAAGCCGACTCGGTTCGACCCAAGAAAACAATTTTGGAAAACCGACTATCCAGGTGATTAAGGAGTATGGCAGTTTGCCCAAGGTTGAGTGTTATCCGGGGCAGTTGAATCAGGTGTTTATGAATATTTTAAATAACGCCATCGATGCTTTGCGCGAGTCTAGCTCTTCTGCGAATTTTTTGCCAACAGATTTTTCGACCGACGAGTCTGTGGAGCTAGCCGACGGGTTGTCTGCCCCTGCGCGATCGAGTCAGTTGCATTTTGTCTCTTCTTCTGCTTCTTCTTTGGGCGATCGCTCTGTTGGGGAGCAAAAAACAATGGTTCGCAATGGCAATTCTCAGGGCAAAAAAACAAATGTTCCTACCATTACAATTCGCACGTTCGCGTTAGATAACAAAGCTATTTGCATCTCCATTGCCGACAACGGGCCTGGGATGACAGAGCAAGTACGGGAACGATTGTTCGACCCATTTTTTACTACTAAACCCGTCGGTAAAGGTACCGGCTTGGGGCTAGCAATTAGCTACCAAATTGTGGTGGAAAAACATCGCGGCAATCTTAAATGTAATTCCGTTTTGGGTCGGGGTTCGGAGTTTATTATTGAAATTCCGATTCAAGTCAAAAATAGACTTCTTGCAGAAGTCAGGCCATAGGTAATAGGCAAATAGAAACCTTGGGTGCATCTTAGCAATTCCCCCCGAACCCCATTCCCCATTCCCCATTCCCCAAAATTTACTTTTCCTGGGGATGTGCCGACTCTGGCGCGGCAGCATCCATTTGATTGATAGTTGAAATCATTTGATAGAGCTTGCCAGCATCTCGTTGGTTGTAATAGAAAACTACACGGGGTAAATCTTCCGTTTCATCGCCTATTTCTTGAGGTAAAACTTGGCTTTTTTCAATCTTTCCTTTAACTAAAATATCGCTAAATTCTTGATTTAATTGTTCGACATTCTCATCGGATAATGAGAACTTGAGGCGGATGACGAATAGGTCTTTAACGTAGCGACTGGAGTGATAAACTCGATAAAAATCAGCGATCGCCCCGCAAGCTACTTCTAAATCCTCGGTTATGGTATATAAACTCGGGTCTTCTGGACTTATTAAACCTCGTCGTAACAGTTGTTTTTCAACAAAAGCATTCCAATCGTGCCAATAATCTCCCCCCGGTTTATCTATTAAGACTAAAGGTGCGGGGCCGTATTTTCCAGTTTGAGTCAAAGTCAAAGACTCAAACGCCTCATCGAGAGTACCAAACCCACCAGGAAATAAAACTAAGGCATCGCTTTCTTTGAGGAAAAATAGTTTGCGAGTGAAGAAGTATTTAAAATTAATTAATTTGCGATCGCCCTCTATAAAGGGATTTGATTTTTGCTCGAAGGGAAGTTGAATATTTAACCCAAAAGAATTTTCCCTGCCGGCACCTTCGTTACCTGCCTGCATAATGCCACCACCGGCCCCCGTCATTACCATAAATCCTTGTTGGGCAATCAATTTGGCAAAGTTTTTTGCCATGTTATATTCGGGAGTATTTTCTGGAGTGCGGGCAGAACCAAAGATAGTTATTTTTCTAACGTGACGGTAGGGATAGAACATCGCAAATGCTCTTTCGAGGTCGTACAGACAAGAGGATAAAATTTTCCAGTCCAGACGTTCTACTTCTGAATAATTCTTCGCCATTTTAGCGATACTTTCGAGCGATCGCGATACCCATTTTTCATAGTTTAATTCCGGCAGACTATCGAGCAATTCTCGAACTTCTGCTTGTAAGGAATTTTTTGTTGTTTTTCTTTGGATAGATGCTGCCATTAATTTATCCCATTTTTTTTTGGGGGAATTGGGAATTGGGAATGGGGAATAGTTTTGAAGTTTTTTTCTAGTTTTTAACTTTTTACGAAAAAAGGACGAGAGCTTGAAAGCCACGTCTTTTTAAAGGCGCGGACTCAAAGGGAGCGGGCGATTTTAATCGCCTTGAAAGTTTCTAGTTTTTGCGCGCAAATAATCGTCAAAGCAAATATGGGATGCTCCCGTTAAGCAAAAGATCCACCGCCTCAAAATTCGGAAGCCGAAATAGGGGATGGATCTTGCTTGCTGGGGATTTAACCCAAGTGCTTTTCTAGGGTATTAGCTAGAGTAGTTTTGGGAACGGCACCGACCACCATATCAACTCTTTGGCCTCCCTTAAAGATCATCAGAGTAGGAATGCTACGGATGCCGTATTGGCTGGCGACATTAGGATTTTCATCAGTATTAACTTTGACTACTTTGACCTGCCCTTCATATTGTTGGGAGATCTCATCGACTACAGGGGCGACCATGCGACATGGCCCGCACCAGGGAGCCCAAAAATCTACTAAAACTGGAATTTCGCTCTCAAGCACGTCCTGCTTGAAACTAGAGTCGGTAACTGCGGTTGCTGACATTCCTCAGTAATCCTTGATACATACGTTTGTTATCGAGTTTTATTTTAACAAACAATAGTCATTTATCGCGATTCTGCAATTTGACTCTTTCATACTCATGCTCATACTCTTACTCAGTTTTTTTTTCATACTCATGCTCATACTCTTACTCTTACTCAAAAAAAATTCCCAAAAAAGGAACCGCCCGAACCTTTATGATTAGGGTTCGGACGGAGTGTGGTGTGAGGAGTGAACGGAAACATGCGTCTCCGCTATCTCTATTCTGACATCTAATCGTGGATTATTCCACAAAAATCTGTAAAATTCGATACATTTTTCCAAATTAACACTGGTTAGGATGGAAAGTTTTCAGTAAGGACTTGCGTAGTAATAAGGTACCGACTTGTTGGGTTGCGTTTCACTTCGGC
>CAZUCT010000259.1:0-9820 GCA_964619285.1 uncultured bacterium
AAGTTCGTAGTAATCGCTTCAGCGATTCTTACATCAAGTTCGTAGTAATCGCTTCAGCGATTCTTACAAACCGACTCCTGCTTTAACTGAGCCTGATGCTCGCAGCTAAAACCTTTCTCGCACCACCGTTCCAGATTAACTTCTGTCAGTCGCACCAACTTAGAACATTCCGGCGCATCTGCCACCTGAGAGACTCCCGCCCAAACTAAACTGCGAGTAACATCTAACACAGTTTTTAACAAAGACTCGGTGTTTCCTGGAACTCCGATTTCGGGCACGATTTCCATTTCTACCCAGATGCCGTGAGAACCTAAAATAATTTGTGCCAACCATTTCGCCCGGGGTAAGTGAGTTTTAGAAGTGACGACTTTAACGTGGCGCACCTGCCACTTTTCTAAAATTGGCAGTCCAAAATAGAAGTTACCAAAAGTTGATTTGGCGCAACTTTCCAGCCAAACTTGTTGTTTGGGAGCCCCGGCGCGGTCTAACAAACCGATAACGCAGGGCGGCGAGGCACCGGCGGAGATTAAAATGGGGGTTTCTGGGTGTTGTTTGGCGATGTTGTTGGCGACGTACATTTCCCTTTTAATACTCCCACCCAACATTAAGTAAGTTCCTACCGGTTCTTGGGCAGCAAACAAAAGAGCGATCGCCCATCCCCCCACCAAAACTAACAACCCCACCGCCAAGGGCAACAGAAACAATAGAAGTCTTTTCCTCCTTCTTCTGTTACTGGAAGAACGGGGTTTGTTCTCTGGATTCATAGTAGTTCGTAGTAAGCACTTTAGTGCTATAAATCTAGTTTTTTTCTAATTAGGGCTTGCTGAAAAAGTCAGAGTGTGGGGAGGGTGGGGAGTGTGGGGAGTGTGGGGAGTGTGGGATTGCCAAAAAGTTGATTTAACCCGTCAGTTTTACTGTACGAAAATTTCCCCCCACCCCGACCACACCTCCGGTCCCTCCCCACCCCCCAGAGTTTTTTCGATTTATTCAGCAGACCCTAATTACTCCAGCAGTCCAGAAACCGGGTTTTTGCCAAAAACCCAGTTTCTTATCCTCCCGCCTCAAATATTTGTTCCGCAGTTAAATTTAATTCGGGAAAAACTGACGATTCAATTCTATCGCTCCCCCGAAACATTTTCACTTCGTATTCCCCATCCACCATTTTATAAACAAAAATAGTAGGCTGTTTGGGATTGCCAATAAATCGCCTGCCACCTAACCCTAAATAATCTACTATCCAATATTCGGCAATGCCCAAAGTTTCGTATTCGACAACTTTCATAGCATAGTCATCTCGCCAATTGGTACTTACTACTTCAACTATTAACTTGACGCTTTCCCCTTTAGTAATTGTCGATCGCTTTTTCCACATCGGCTCGTTTTCCAAAGCGTTTTTATCGAGAACTGCAATATCGGGAGCAAATCCAGAATTATCTGCATTAATTGACTTAATTAGGCATCGAGTAGAAGGTAAATACGGAAGCTTAAGGCGTTTTCTTTCTGTTCCCAATTCAAATGCTAGAAAAATAATGATTTCTTCGTGGGTTCCAGTAGGTAGCATTTTAACAATAACTCCTTTATGCAGTTCGTAACGATTTTCATCATGGGGATACCAGTCCAGAAATTCCTCTAGGGTCATTAATTTCGGTTTAGATATTGCTTGAGTCATAGTTTTTTTTCCTTTTTTTATTCTGAGAAACCCGGCTTTTTCTATTATTATAAACCAGTTTTTTTCTATTATTATAAACCAGTTTTTTTCTATTATTAGAAACCCGGTTTTTTGAAAAAACCGGGTTTCTAGACCGTCGCCCTACTCCTCAGACTCCGGCACTACAAATTTAACCTCTCCATCTTCTCCCTCTTCCTGTTTCACGCCTAAATCTAAAAGTTCTTGAGTGGCGCGATCGCGAACTCTTTGGTCTCGGGTTTGATAGTACACCCACAGCCAAGCATTAATCTTAATCGACTTATTATCGGGATTTTCTCTTAAAAACTCCGCCGTTCGTTCGAACAAAGGAACCAACTGTTCGTCATCCGTTCCCTTAGCCCACTTAGCCGCCAATTCGTGAGACTCAATTGCACCCTCGATATCTCCCACCAGCAATAATTGGTCGATACCTCTATACCTCGGCACCAGCCAAGCATCGGGGTGCATTTCTGGAGAGAGAGACTCCACCCCTCGCGTCATATATTTGACCCCCTCTTTGGGTTTTCCTTCGTATATCGATAAAGAATTAGAAACAAATAAATAAACATCCACCCAGCGCGGATTGAGTTGAGTTACGATATCGAAGTAGTATCCGCTGAGAGAATATCCAGTCTGATTTCTCGCCCTATCGTCGCCGAAATACTGAAGAAATTGGAGAAACGTCCAATCTGCAATCAGATTATCAAAGCCAAAAGTAGGAGCTGCCTTTAAGATTTGCAAGCGCAAAGCTTCTTGTTTCTCCTGGCGGAGGGCATCTTCTTTATCTGCAACGTTTCGCTGTTTTAAAGGAGAGCCTTCTGGGGGTAAAAAAAACTGCATGGCAATAACCCCTGCCATAGCTGTCAGGGCGATCGCCAGATGTTTTACCCAACCAAACCGCGTTTCCTTGTTTGACTTCGCCATCTCGTCCTTACACCTCTCGATTGTTTTTATTTTTATCTTAATCTTTCTGGAAATTTTCTTGTAGGTTGTGCGGACCTTCGTGGAACCCAACTTTCGATGTTGGGTTCCGCTTCGCGCGCGCCCAACCTACAAAGAGCTACTTAATTCATCGGTCTGTGAAACCCGGTTTTTCCAAAAAACCGGGTTTCCGATCTACCGAAAAGATAAAATCCCGATCGCCCTCAAAACCCTCAGTAAAAAATAAAGAATTGTAAACTTTTGCTTGTGGGGCGAACCTGCAAAACCTTGATTCGGTCAAATATTTTCAGCAACCATCCAGTAAGTACCCACGCAAAAATATTTACATAACGCTGCTTTTCATTGCCCCGTAGAACAGACATCTTGTCTGTTCGGTGTCTAATTAATTTTGCACGGGTACTTAGCCGCTCGTAATTAGAATAGATAGAATGGAGAGTAGAACGAGCCTTATTCAATCGAAAAATTAGTTATTTCCCCAACCTGCATACCATACTTAAGGTAGGTTTGTCAAGTCAATAAACGTCAAAATAGAAAAATATCAATGAATCAAAACTCAAAACGCTTTTGTTTCCCTAAAGCTGTTATTTACAGTGGAGCGATCGCCGCCACTGCAGCCCTATCATTATTAGTCCCAAACAGTCCCGTCAAGGCAGAGCTAGAGCAAAGTCCCAAAGCAGTTCTCGACGAAGCATGGCAAATCGTCAACCGCGAGTACGTCGATTCCACCTTTAATCATATAAATTGGCAAGCCACCCGGCAGGAACTATTAAGCCAAGAGTACGGTTCTGCCCAACAGGCATATACCGCCCTTCGTCAAGCTTTAGAAAAATTAAACGATCCTTACACCCGTTTTTTAGACCCCGAACAGTTTCAGGCCCTCACCCGCCAAACCTCCGGAGAAATGACCGGAGTGGGGATGCAGTTAAGTCAAGATCGAGAAACTAGAGTTATCGCCGTCGTCGATACCCTCGAAGATTCTCCAGCGATGAAGGCCGGGTTAAAACCAGGCGATCGCATCGTGGCCATTAACGGCAAACCCACCGACAGCATGAGCGTATCCGACGCTGCCGAATTAATTCGCGGCGAAATCGGCACTCAAGTTAGCTTGCGAGTGGCCCGCTTAGGTCTTGAGGAATTTGATGTCACCCTCACCCGGGCCTTGATTCAACTGAAGGCCGTCCACCACCGCCTCCAACAGGAAGGTAACAAGCAAGTGGGTTATATTCGCCTGCAAGAATTTAGCTCCCACGCCGGCGAGCAAATGGAAAAGGCCATTAAAGAATTAGAAAAACAGGGCGCAGATGCTTTTGTCTTAGATTTGCGGGGCAACCCCGGGGGTTTATTGCGCGTTAGTATTGATATTGCTCGGATGTGGATGGATAAAGGGGCCATCGTTTCTACGGTGGATCGCCACGGTTTTAGCGAAGAGGTTCGGGCCACCCGTTCCGCCGTCACTGATAAGCCCTTAGTGGTACTGGTAAACGATGATTCTGCTAGTGCCAGCGAAATTTTAGCTGGAGCCCTTAAAGACAACCGTCGCGCTGTTGTCATGGGAGAAAAGACTTTTGGCAAAGCCTTAGTGCAGTCGGTTCATTCTCTATCCGATGGTTCCGGTTTGGCAGTGACGATCGCTCATTACTATACTCCCAAGGGCACCGACATTAGTAAAAAAGGCGTGACTCCCGATATTATAGTCTCTTTAACCGAAGACGAAAAACGCCAAATGACCGTTCAACCCGAAGCGATCGGTACTATTTCCGATCCCGTATATTCCCGGGCCATCGGCATTTTAAAAAATGAGTCCTTAATGCGTTCTCTGCGGGCAGGTAATTAAGTCAGTTCGTAGTAATCGCTTTAGCGCGATCAAAACGATTTTAAATCGCTAAAGCGTTCTCTGCGGGCAGGTAATTAAGTCAGTTCGTAGTAATCGCTTTAGCGATAAAAACGATTTTAAATCGCTAAAGCGTTCTCTGCGGGCAGGTAATTAAGTCAGTGAACTTTTTCCCAACTGTTTTACTAAATGAATTAATTCGGGTAAAATTAACTTTTCCATCGCTAATTTAACGGCATTGCTAGAACCGGGAAGAGAAAAAATCAACTTGCCTCCATAGACGCCAGCAACAGCCCGAGAAGCGATGGCCCGAGAACCTATTTCCTGATAGCTCAACCAGCGAAATAATTCCCCAAAACCGGGTAAAGTTTTTTCTAATAAACCCTCAATAGCATCATAAGTAGTATCTCTGGGAGCAATTCCCGTACCGCCGTTAACAATTACGACATCCACATCCAAACCTTGAGATAAATCCTCAATAATCTCTCTAATTTGTTCGGTTTCGTCCTTAATTACCGCATAAAAACTTAAATAATGACCTGCATTTTCTAATAACTCTTTGATTAATTGACCGCTTTTATCCGTAGAGGGCGATCGGGTATCGCTAACAGTAATTACCGCCCCATTAACAGTCAAATTAAAAGTATCTGGATGAGGTTTTTTTTCGCTCATAAGTAGAAGTAGGCAAAACTTTTGTAGGGAACGGGGAACGGGCATTAACCAGAACGCAATTAGCAATTAGCAATTAGCAATTAGCAATTAGCAATTAGCAACTCCCAATTCCCAATTCCCAATTCCCAATTCCCAATTCCCAATTTCCAAATTAAGCCTTATTAAATCCCAAACCGTGGTCGGCGGCGTATCGTTCCATAAAGCGCATAAACCGATCCCATTCTTCAGGGGACTTCATAACATAAAGACCTTCTAAAGCCTTTGGCTGACCGTTGACAAACTTGGCCTTAACTTCCCGAGTCGAAAGCTGCCCCTCTTCATCAACCATAAACATCCCAGTAATCTCTTGACTGGTAGAATCAACCAAAGCTTTCGGCTCGTCAAAAATGAAAGTAGCAGTGCCCTGATCGCCGCTACGAGAACGAGTTAAACGCACGTCAGGTACTACCTCTTCGTCAACACCGGGGAAAAATTGAATGCTGGCCATAATTTTGCTATCGATTCTTAAACAATTTTTAAATTAACACGATCGAATTGTAAAGCTTTGAGTATTTCAGAAACCCGGTTTTTTCAAAAAACCGGGTTTCTTGACAATCTACTAAGTCAAATCAGACGATATAGGCAGAATTAATCGAAGCTGCCCGTCCCTCAGCTACCAAAGCCTGATAGATAATAGCCGCAACCTCGGCGCGAGTAATATTGCGAGTAGGTTCGAGGCGATCGCGTCGCGGATAATTAACCACCATACCCTTCTCAGTAGCGGTAGCGATCTCCTCCAAAGCATAATCAGAAATCCGGGCCCGATCTTCATACATCCATAAAAAACTAGAACTACCCCCACTCAATCCCAAGCCATTAATCGCAGCCACCATAGCCTGTTCCCGAGTCAAATAATCTTGAGGGCGAAACGTATTATCTGGATAACCGGACAAAAACCCTGCTTTATTAGCAGTCTCAATCACATTTTTACCCCAAAAATCCGCTTCCACATCCTTAAAATTGGTAGCCTGGCGCTTAGGAGTCATATTAAAAGCCCTCGCTACTAAAGCGGCAAACTCGGCCCGGCTTAACAGATTGTCCGGCCTAAAAGTATTATCTGGATAGCCGTTAATAATACCCATACCAGCCAACCTTTCAATAAACCGCTCGGCCCAATGTCCGCTAATATCTTTTAAGGGACCGCTCGGCGTTAGTGGTGGAGTTGGTGCCGGAGTTGGTATTGGTCCTGGAGTTGGTATTGGTCCTGGAGTTGGTGCCGGAGTTGGTATTGGTCCTGGAGTTGGTGCCGGAGTTGGTCCTGGAGTTGGTGCCGGAGTTGGTATTGGTCCTGGAGTTGGTGCCGGAGTTGGTGCCGGAGTTGGTGCCGGAGTTGGTGCCGGAGTTGGTGCCGGAGTGGGAACGCTGGCAACTTCAAAAGCCACATTTCCTTTAACCTTGGTAGGATTCAACTGATTGCCAACAGAAACCAACTTGAAAATACTAGCATTTTGCAAATCGTAAGCACCGTTAGACTGAAAAACATTACCACCTGCATCTTCGGCGATCCCCAAATCTGGGAGACTCTTACCGATGGCAGTCAGACCATCTTGCTCGTTCCTTTCAATACGGTTGTTGCGCAGCACCGGTCTGGCCTCCCCAGACAAAACTATACCGCTACGATTTCCCGTTACCAGATTCTCAGCAATCAGAGGGGCTGCATTATCTTGAATAGCAAGGCCGTAACCGGTATTTTGGAAAATATTACCGCGCACTTCCCCTTTAGCACTTCCGGCCATAGCCAAACCGTTACCTTCATTATTACTAAAGAGATTTTCGCTAATTACCGGGTTGGCATCTCCGGTGGCAAAAACTCCTTCGCGCTTGCATTCAGTTAAAGTACATTTAGTTAAAGTGCCTTTACTAGACTCAAACCAGACTCCAGTGCCCCGAATTTGGTTATTAGTAACGGTAACTCCTGCCAAATAGCCATCATCCTTTAAGCGAAGGGTGACATTTTGCCGGGCAACGCTGGGACTAACGTAAGTGCCGCTACCTTTAATCAGGATGCCGATACCTTTGGAAGCTTCGTTGCCCACAACTTTTACTCCAGAATCAATTAGCAAGGGAAAATTTTCCCCTCCTTCGGCACCATATATTCCCGGTGCAAGTTTAATGGTGGTTCCCGAGGTCGCTTCCTGGAGGGCTTTGGTAATAGTTTTAAAGGGGGAAGCCTCGGTACCAGCATTAGAATCTTTGCCAGTATTGGGGTTAACGTATAGTGTTGTCATGGTTTTGGTGGTGATTGTTTTTTAATTTAACTTAATGGTTAGCATTGACTGGGATTCAAGTCACGTTGGAGGGAAAAGGAATGTACGCTAGATTAACTGGCCATTGCTTTGCCTTAAAATTATGGCTGAAAAGGGCCGATAGAGATACCATTTTAAGCTTAGAATTACCACAGCAGCTATTTTTTGTCAACTCCTATTCCCAATTCCCGATTCTTTATTCCCCAAAACAACTATGATAGAAGTTGAAAAATTAAGTAAACTTTACGGTTCTACTACCGCAATTAAAAATGTTTCTTTCGCCGTACAACAAGGAGAAATTTTAGGATTTTTAGGGCCTAATGGTGCGGGTAAAACTACGACTATGCGGATTTTATCTGGCTATTTACCTGCTACTAGCGGCCGGGCAAAAATAGCGGGTTATGAGGTTCACGAAAACTCGATGGCAGTCAGACAATTAATTGGCTATTTGCCAGAAATACCGCCTCTATATCCAGAAATGACGGTGGAAGGTTTTTTGTATTTTGTAACTAGAATTAAACGGGTGGCGGCGGGCGATCGCTCTCGTAGGGTTCGACTGGCAATAGAAAAATGCGGGTTATTAGAAAAACGCAAGGTTTTAATCCGCAAACTCTCTAAAGGTTTTCGCCAAAGAGTCGGCATTGCTCAAGCTTTAGTTCACGACCCCCAAGTTATTATTTTAGACGAACCGACGGTGGGTCTCGACCCGCGACAAATTATCGAAGTTCGCAATTTAATTAAGAGTTTAGCTGAAGAACATACTATTATTTTATCGACTCATATTCTCCCAGAAGTCAGCATGACTTGTAACCGGGTTGCTATTATTAATGGCGGCGAAATTGTGGCGACGGGAAGTCCTGAAGAAATGAGCGCTAAATTGGTCGGCGGTTGGGGATACGAACTGGAATTAGAAGGAGAAATAGATGCTCTCGAAAAAGGGGTTCGTTTATTAGAAAATTTGCCTTGGGTGACTGCTTTAGAAAGAGGTAAAATTTTTGAGAATAATGCGGGTAAAAATCGCTTGAAAGTTAAGATTAAATCCCAAGAAGAAACCGACTATGGCGGCGAAATTACTTCTACTATCGTTTCCTCTGGTTTGCTTTTGTGCGAAATGCGCCGAACTCAAGCTAGTTTAGAGGATGTCTTTTTAAATTTGACTGCTGTGGCAGCGGATTTTGAAGGGACGAGTGCGGATGATTTGGGGGGTAAGAAAACAGATGAATTGCCAGCGGATTTTGAAGGGACGAGTGCGGATGATTTGGAGGGTAAGAAAACAGATAAATTGGCAGCGGATTTTGAAGGGACGAGTGCGGATGATTTGGGGGTTAGTAAAAAAGAACAGAAAACCGAAAATAAAAAACAGAAAACCAACTTATTAACTAAAATATTACCCTCTTTTGGACTGAAAAAGAACGAAGAAAGAGATGATGAAGAAACCTAAGAAAAAGTCGGCATAACGAGTATTATCAGAAACCCGGTTTTTTTGAAAAACCGGGTTTATTGAGGAACGCAGCAATTAACAATTAACAATTAGCAAAAATGCTAGTAATAATTAGTAACATTATTGCCATTTACCGCAAGGAACTACAGGGATATTTTGCCTCGCCATTTGCCTACGCGATCGCCGGATTTTTCTGGCTGTTAGCGGGATTTTTCTTAATAGCGATCGTTATAGGCCCCGAAGGCATCATCCAACAAGTAGCCTTAAGAGACCAACTAGGAATTACCGAACCACCCATCGATGCCGCCTACGAGTTTTTGCAGGGATTTTTAGGCATTATCGGTTCCATGTCTTTATTTATTTTGCCCATGTTATCCATGGGTTTGTATGCGGAAGAACGCAAGCGAGGAACTCTCGAATTATTAGCAACTTCTCCTATTACTAACTGGGCGGTGGCGACGGGTAAATTATTAGGAGTAACGACCTTTTATTTGACAATGGTACTGCCGTTATTGTTATTAGAAATTCTGGTAATCAACACTGCCGAACCTCCAGTTTCGCCCTTGATACTTTTATTAGGACATGGCGGTTTGATTTTGTTAGCTGGGGCAGTATTATCCTTAGGAATGTTTGTCTCTTCCCTGACCGACAGTACCATTTTATCTGCTATAATGACTTTTGTTTTAGTCTTATTCCTCTGGATAATTGATGTCGCTGGAAATAACATCGGCGGAGATTTAGGAGCAGCAGTGGCGCATTTGTCAATGCTGAACCACTATCAAAATTTTGTTCGAGGAGTAGTGGATACTAGCAGTTTAATGATGTTGGCAAGTTACATTATTTTAGGCATCTTTTTGACCGCCCAATCAATTGATGCCTTAAGGTTCCAACGTTCTTAATTTTGTTAACAGTTCGTAGTAATCGCTTTAGCGATTCTTTTTACGACTAAAGTCGTTACTACG
>CAZUCT010000260.1:0-3238 GCA_964619285.1 uncultured bacterium
TGTTTCAATCCCTAATAGGGATTTAATGAGATTGCAATGGCCGGGCTTTGAAACCCTTGACATATTTAGTTTTCAAGGTTCGATTTCGACAACCACCTAAAGAATAACATAAAAATAGAAAAATGCGCAACGAGTCAAAAAAAACTTTTTGCCAAAACCCTTGGCCCGTAAGGCATAGAGAAAATGCGACGATCGCCCTCGCCACTCCACAGCCCCCAAACCCTTGTCCTAGCGTCAATTCAGCCATTAAATTTCCTCTCCTTATTTCTACACCTACCGATCGTCGCAAAATCCCAGAGGGGGCCATCTCGGAAAAAGTCCAATTTTGCCAAGCTGGCCCTCCTCGTGGCCCGAGCATTAATGGCCCGTTCAAGCAAAAAACACCGTGTCGTCCCGCAGGGCTGGCCCGCCGATTCGTTCCACCTTGCCCTGACAACACTGGCAGAGAAAGTAAAACCGAATATTGTCCTCCTGGGACTTCAACAACTTAGCCAACCTCGCCCTCAGTTTAGCATACTGAGTCTCCGTCAACTCGCACTCAAAAATACTGTACTGCATCCACTGGCCATAAGAACTTAAAATCTTATGAACCTTCGTCCGGCGACCGTCATCGGAAATATCATAACAAACCACAACATACATAATACAGCAATCCTATTTTAATCAAATTTGAAAATTGGGAATTGAGAATGGGGAATGGTTGGGGGAAAAAAGGTTAGTTAGCAGCGGATGTTGAAGCGGATGTAGCGGATGGGTTATTGGTAGGTGAAACAAGTTAACCGATCGTTTTTTTTAGGTCTTGTAGGGGCAAAGCATTCGGGAGATAAGTCTTTGGAAAAAGCATAAATATTGATATCCGAATGCTTTGCCCCCGCCCCACCTTTAGCCCTCTGCTAAATTGCCGAATATGCCACCAACAATCCAATTTTTAATTATTAATTGTTCGTTGTTAATTAAAAAAAACCATCCGCTACATCCCTTTCACTCGTCCGCTGCTAACCAACCCTTTTTTCCAACCAGCAACCCATCCGCTACATCCGTTTCAAAATTCGCTGCTAACCAACCCTTTTTTCCAACTATTAACAATTAATTAAAACTACCGCATCACCAGAGGCGGATACTTATCAGTTTCCCCCATCAAATACTTAGCCAAAAGTCGCCCTTGAACCTCAAAACTTTCCTGATAAGTAAACTGTCGCCCCATCACTGGATGCTTAAACTTCGACTGCTTTTTCTCCTCATAAAAGCGCAAAAAACTCTTCAACCCATCCCCAGTCAAAGAAACCGCCCCGCTGATAGGTTCCTTCTCAAAATCCTCTGGAGTAAGCGATCGCTTATTCAACACAGAAAAAACCAAAGTATCCACCACCAAAGGTCGAAACTCCTCCATCAGATCCAGCGCCAAAGAAGGACGACCGTAACGTTCGTAATGCAAATAACCCAAATAAGGGTCAAAACCCACAATATTAACCGCACTTTGAACGTCGTGGCGCAACAGAGAATAGCCCAAACTCAACAAACTATTAACCGGATCCGTCGGCGGGCGTCGGTTGCGGCCTTTAAACTCAAAACCAGAAGCCTTTATCAGCTCGTTAAAACAGCCAAAATAAGCCGCACTTCCAGCCCCCTCCAAACCCCGCAAAGAATCAATAGAATCAGTTTTATCCACCTTAGCGATCGCCCCTTTCAACAAAGAAATCGCCCCGCCAAAATCCGCATTATCATTTCGTTCCCGCCGCTGCAAAATATGTCGATAATTCTTCAACTTACCCCGCACAAAACCGCGAACCACATGAACCGCCTCGGGAGTATTACCCGCCGCCTTCCATTGAGCTTTTCTGACAAAAATATTCTTAGTCATCTCCGGTTCCAACCGTCCCAAATAACGACCCGTCGCCTTCATAAAAGAAAGGGGAATATGCCGTTCCAACAATTCAGAAACCACCGCCGGCGAAACCGTCGCCCGCCCCAAAACCACAACGCCATCAACCTTAATCATCGGCACATCAACCAACTTTTTCTTATCGGATTTGACAGTCAAACGTTCGTCAATTTTACCGATAAAAGCATCCTGATTCGTAACGTAAAGAGTACCCATTTTTTTTCAATTAATAATGAACAATAAACAATTAGAATTGTAGGTTGGGTGGAGTGAAACGAAACCCAACAAAAATGTTGATTTCCACTTCGTTTTACCCAACCTAATGCCCGTTTTACAAATCCTCCAAATAACGCCCCACCTTATCAGCAGCTTGGGGCAAACATTGAGCGTACAAACTGCAACCCTTACAGCGTTGAGAATAAACCGCCAGAGGCACAATTCCCGTAGCAAAAAGCCGCTGTACCGCCGCAATAGTTTCCGCAGTTTGCGCCTTCAAATTCTCATCAATTTTCACCAATTGGCGACTATGAGAATGAGCGTAATAAACATAACCAACCTCAATTTTTTTACCAGTCATTTCCTCCAAACACAAAGCCTGGGCGCAAACTTGTAACTCATCGTTATCCCATTCTCCCTTCCTCCCGCGCTTGTATTCAACCGGATACAAATCGCCATTTTCTAGCTCGATTAAATCCGACTTTCCTATTAATTGAAACTTATCAGACTTCAGCCAAATTGCCCGAACCTGCCAAACCTCATCGCGGTTTTCAGAAGATAAAGTATGGACGCGATCGTGCAAGCTAGTTCCTTCAATGGTATATTGATTTTCCACAAATTCCCCCGCACAAAACATCCGCCAGCAGCGGTGGGGGCAATAGCAAAAATGGTTGAGAGAAGCAATAGGAATGTAATCAATTTCTTTCATATTTAGGTAATAGGTAATAGTTAGTAGGTAATAGTAGGGCGCGCATTGCGCACCTTACGGTAATTGGTAATGGGTGGGTTAAAAAAGGTTAGTTAGCAGCGGATGTTGAAGCGGATGTAGCGGATGGTTTTTTTGAATTAACAATTAATAATTAACAATTAACAATTAGGTTGTTGGTGGGATATTCGGCAACTCAGCAGAGGGTTAAACGTGAGGCGGGGGCAAAACATTCGGACATCAATATTTATTCTTTTTCCAAACACTTATCTCCCGAATGCTGTTGCCCCTACAGTTTAAAAAAAAACAACCAACCCACCTTTTTTTCCAACCAACAACCCATCCGCTACATCCGCTTCAAAATCCGCTGCCAACCAGGTTTTTTCCAACCAACAACCCATCCGCTACATCCGCTTCAAAATCCGCTGCCAACC
>CAZUCT010000260.1:3338-9770 GCA_964619285.1 uncultured bacterium
AGGTTTTTTCACTCCCACCAGAAACCGGGTTTTTCCAAAAAAACCCGGTTTCTTAAATCCATCATCAACTATTAACAAACAAACGCCGCGCCATCCCCATACCCATAGTTGTTTTCCTCCCCACCCCGCAATAAAGAGCAAAATCAGCCAAAGCATTAACCCTCTTAATTAAAATCGGTTCCACATCCCCCATAATGCGATAACTACTCTCCCCCACAACCCCGATAAACTTACTCCGAGAATCCGCAAAAATCTCCGTATTAATATCAAGATAACTGGAAAAAATCGACTCCAAAGGAATCTGCGAAAACTCAATACCGCTGTACTTATTCCAGCGACTCAAAAGAGAATTAAAAACCGATTCCCGCGAAGGCATCGCCGTGTCGTATTTCCCCTGACGAAAAGAAGCGGGAGTAGCAAAAGAAAAAGCAAACATTGTATTAGCATCCGAAGCATTTTCATAAAGTTGGGCGTAAGAACAAGAATTAGCCCAAGGTTGAAAAGATTGGGGCGTTGCCAAAATGCTAGTAATCTGCAAATCTGCCGGCCCCAAATGCCACGGTTTCTCTGGATTAATCTGCAACCAAAGAGCAGTTAACTCCCCAAATAAACTATCATCCAAAAGAGAAATGCGCCACCAACAATTAGTATTAGCTGGAATGGGGCGATTATGAGACCATTGCAAGCAATTATCCCGACGATTTTTCAGCCGTTTATGAGTTTGCATGGGGCCGATAGTAAATGCTTTTTGGGAAGTAGATTCGTGGAGGCGATCGCCCAAAGACTTATCCACCGAACTAACCAAAGTCAAAAACAAAGCATGAAGATGTCTCCCGGTTAAATATTCGGGATAAATGGGAGACCTTGGAACCAAATTTAAAACGAGACTATGCGGCATTTTAATTACCTCCTGATATTAATTAACAATTTTTTAACTGTCATTGCGAGGGGGGGTGGATAACAATTAAATTATTGGTTTAATCGTTAACTTCCCCCGTGGCAATCTCGCTTTTTTTATTCAAACTTAACCGATGTCTTCCCAGTCTTAAATTAAAATCAACAATGCAAGCGTTGGTATCTAATAAATAAATCATTCTATTGGCTCCCTATCTTCATATTCACCCTGCGGATACCTGACCAAATTTTCATCCGCCAAACAACCAGCAGTTCGTTCAAAAAAACCGGGGGGCCAACCCAATTCTTCAGGAGTTTTAGCAGTTTTTTTTAACTCTACAGGTTGATAGACGAGAATTATTTCTAATTCTGCATCTCCTACATTTTGGGGCAGTTGTATTGTTAACCTACCATCGGGATTTGCCCGAGTTTTTAACTTAATTGTTTCCACAGTAAATTTCCTCCTAACTTTAACTTCATTCTAACACCATACCACATTTCAAGCAATATAAAAATCCTCCTCATCAGCTAATTTAATAACCACCCCATAAAGGGCGATCGCCAAAATTCCACTCAACCCAGGAAAAAAGGTATAATCCTTCTCCCCATCGTTAGCAGAAACATTAATCGAATAAGAAACAACCCCCTGTTTTTGCAACCGAACGATCGTCCCCATATTAGCCGCAGTGGCGATAATAACACCGGGCAACAAATCCTTATTTAATTGCTGCAACAAAGGAGTAGGAGAAATAGCATCTCCCAACCTCCTCTCCACCCGGCAATTTTCCCAAGCGCTTAACTTATTCAACTCCATATTTTTAAACTCCTCCAAACTATCGTAATAGCGCAAATAAAAACTAACTCGATAGCAATCTTTAGCGCGACCTACTAACTCCACAAACTCCCCATCTTCCACAAATTCATAATAGCGCAAAAGGTGGAACGGTTCCAAAAAAGTCTCCTCCGCCTCATCCAATAACAAACCCTTAGAGTCGCGGATTTTCAAACTCTCAAACAGACTATTTCTAAACTGAAAAATCGGCTGATAACTCGCTAGCCAAACCTCAGCAAACTTCTTTAACTCCGCCGCCACTTCCTCATTTTCTTTAAACAACTTCTCGTACTCCTTTAAAGTCGTATTTCCCGCCTCGAACTCCTCCCACTCAGCCGGATAATTAGCCTTAAGAAAAATCTTAAACAAAGCTTGACCGCCCTTAAGATACTGCCAATCTTTCTGGATTTTCTTAATCGAACTATTAGCAATATTTTCTGCCCCCTTTAAAGCCTTAATTCGATAGCGATAATAATACCAATCCCGCTTTCCTCCTAACAACAATCCCATGGTTTGATAAAGCTTTTCTATTACCTCTATTTCTGGTAAATTCTGCAAGCTATCCTCCAACTCTGCCAGAGGTCGCGCTATTTCTAAAAAAGCCTCCGAACGCCAATAAACTTCTAAAAACGGACGGTCGAGACATTTGAGACCTTCCAACATTTCAGTTAAAGCAACTCGCCCCCCAGAACAATCTAAATCGGTAAGATTTTCTTCCCAAGCTTTAGGAGGTAAATAGGCGATCGCCTCCGAAACCAAATCAGTTTTCACCTTACCCAAAACGCGCCCCACCCGACCAATTCTCTGCCAAAAAGAAAAGCGGTCTTTAGCAGAAAAAATCAGCCAATCTAAATTTTGTCTTTCCGGTGGCGGACTCTTCTCAAAATTAAACCCAACATCCACCGTATTCGTCGCCAAAATGATTTTTCTCCCCGCCGCAATTTGCCTCTCAAAAAACGGAGTCGAACCCGTAATCCTACCGAATTGTTTATCCAAACCTCGAACTTTCAACAAATCCGCCAAACGATTAACAGCATCCTTAGAATCCAAAATCACCGCCCCATTTTCCCCCGGTTTTTCCTCATACCTTTTAACAACCTCATTCGCCAATTCCTGCAACCATTCCTCCTTATCCAATTGGGGGCGAATTTCCAAACAAACCGCAGTTTGGGAAGGCAATAAATTCGACTTATTCTCCTCACCATTAACCCGGGCAATTCTAACCCCCAACTTCTCCAAAGTTTCCAGGGCCCTTTCGCAAGCGGGTTCCGGCGTGGCAGTTAACAAAATCACTTTTCGCCCGTTTTTAAAGAAACCCAAAACATGAGAAACCGCGAGATAAAAAAGCAACGAAACTAACTGTTTGGCATCGTAAAGATGAAACTCATCAAAAATAACCGTCGCGAACTTGCCATAAAATTGACTCGCAATATTTCCCCGGTCTAAATCATTGTAAGCGAAGAAAGTAGCGTAATAGAAAATATCGGGATTAGTCACCAACAAAAGCGGTTTATTTCCCCCCACTTCGGGAAAAATCGTCGCCGGGTTGCGCAGAACATTATAAAGTTTTTCCCCCCGCCGCCGGCCAACTTTATCCTCCGGCCAAGCGCTAATTTCTCTCGCCGAAGCAGGTTTGACGACATGAGGCAAACCGGCCTCGCGGACGAATTTTGTCGCCGCTTTTGCCTGCTGAGTTACTAACGCATTGGTCGGGGCGATATAGACTGCAGTTTTATTAGGTTGATGCAGCAAAACCGTAAAACTCGCATTAGTTTTACCAGTCCCAGTAGGGGCGAGGTCGAGAATAATATCGTTACTTTTTGCCAAGTTCCAAACATCAATTTGATGCTGCAACGCCCCGTCCATAAATTGCAATTCTGGGGGCAAAGATTGGCAAGCGGAAATGCTTCGAGGTTCGAGTTGTATTTTCATAATTAGGGAATGGGTAATAGGTAATGGGTAATGGGTAATAACTTACGACTAACAACTAACGGTTGACAGAAATCTTTAACTTGTGGTAAGCTAGAGTTAAACAACAAGGAGTAATTGGTTATGGAGGAGTTAATTATTCTCAAGGACATAGCATTGCCATCAACAATTTTAGCCGCTAGCGAACAGGCCGTAAAAAACGGAAAAGCCAGCAGTATAAATGAGTTAATTCTTAAGGCTTTAAAACGAGAATTAATCGCACAAAAAAAGGCAGAAATTGATGCTGAATTGGCTAGCATGGCTGAGGACATGGAATATCAAAAAGAAGCTTTACAATTAGAGTCTGAATTTGCTTTGGGTCAGTGGAAAGCTTGGCAATTAGGAGAGTTAGAAGAATGAAAAGAGGCGAAGTTTACGATGCTAGTTTAGACCCAACTGAAGGTTCCGAACAAGCTGGAATACGACCAGTAATTATTGTTAGTCGCGACGCGATTAATAATAGCAGTCCAGTTGTTTTAGCAGTTCCTTTAACTACTTATCGCACTGGAAGGCGCATTTACCCAACTCATGTGTTAATTAAAGCACCAGAAGAAGGGTTAAATCGAGATTCAATTGCAAAAGCAGAACAAGTTCGGGTTCTCTCTAAAAGCAGGTTTTTAACTGAGCGCGGTATGTTATCAGAAGAAACAATAAAACAGTTAAATTTTGCTTTATTAATTGCTCTAGATTTGCCCGGACAATTGGAGGATGAAGCAAATTAAATCTGGGGTGGGTGCAAAGCATTCATAAATTGTGCTTTGCCCCTACAGTTTTACTAATTATTATTACCTCCACAAAACCTTAAATTAGCAGGAATAATCCAATCTTCCAACTGCCACGCCTCCCCGCGAAACCGTAAATTTTTCAGAATAGAAGCGGGTGGAATAGCAATTAAATCAAAGGCCAATAAATCCACATTCGGCGGCAAATCTGCCGAGTTTAAATATGCCTTAGTTTCGTACTCTCCCACTGGCAAAGAAACCACATCCAATTCATCAATAATAGAAAGGCGAACTTTACTCATAAATTTGCCGATGCGGACGTATTCTGGGAGGTCGCGATCGCCAAAAACCAAAGTTCTAAACCGGTTGCCGCGATCGATAAGTCGCAACCGCCCCGTTTGGGGGAAGTTACTCGGTCGAAAAGTACCCGGTTTTTTGCCGGTTCGCCTCAACGGCAAATCTTCCCGGGCAGTGGCGACTCGGTTATTCGTCATCGCGAACCAGTAGGAGTCGGAAAGGGCGTTAAAACGTTCCATCCTATATTTCACCTTCCCCCCAACCGGCCAAGCGGGCAATACATAACATTCGTCGGCCAACGGTCCCAAATCTTCTATATAAGTCGGTCGTCCGGTGGCAGTTCCCGTCAGGCGATAGTTAGACCGCGCCCACCCCAAAGCGTAGGCCAAGGCATAATTCCCGATCGCCCCCTCAGTATAATAGGTATCCGACAGTTCCCTGGAAGCAAAAAAAACCGGTTCGGCGCAAAACAACTCCACCAGTTTGCCGTAACGAAACCCTTGCGCAATAGTTTTTGTCATAATTCACAACTCACAATTAACAATTTGTAGGTTGGGTGAAGCGAAGCGGAACCCAACAGCATTAATATCGCTTCGCCTCACCCAAAAATTTACTCACTTTTTGCCTTCTTTCCCTTACCTTTCTTCTCCGCTGGAACCTTGCGCCAAGGTTCGTAAACGGCATTCAAACGCTTGAGAAACTCCTCTTGGTTTTGCAACGACCAATGGCGATCGCTATCTGCCACCAACTCCGCCAACTCCTCCTCGGAAAGTTGCATCTCGACGCCCCGCTTATTGGTCCAAGTAGAAGCGATCGCCCTCGTCGCCTCCACCAACGGCCCCACTGGCAAAGGATGTTCCAAAGGTTCCCCCGATTTTTTCAAAGTATCATATACACCCTGAACCAACTCCAGAGAACTCGGCAGCTCCGCGATACCGCCAAACGCCGCCAAAATCTCATTTTCCATGCGACCGACGCGACTGGAAACCGCCCCATAGCGACTCGTCAGCAGAATATTACCGATAACGTAACGCAACTCGTCCTCGGTGACATCCTTGAGAGTTACCACATCGAGAAAGTGAACCTCCGGTTTGATATACTCGCTAGTATTGAGGGCGGTGGATGCCTTACCGTCCGTATCTCGCATCGTTCCATTTTCGTAGATAGCGTTAATGGTGCGATCGCCCACCAACTCCGTCGCGGGCAAAACGCTAAAAGCATCCTCCGTCCAAACCCGACTCTTCTGGGCCCCTCCCCCACCAGCAGCGAAACCGTAGAGAAAACAGTCAACGCACATTTCGCAAGGGGCGTTAGTATTGAGGGAACAAACCGAGTCGGTCTTGGGGGCAGTATATAGAAGAGAATGCGCCCTCAAAAATTCCCGTCCCCGCCGGCGTTCTGGGGCCACTTGTTTCCGTTTCGTCATCACCAGGCGAGGAATAATAGTATTATCCTCCACGCCAGCGCGAACGAACTCGCTACACATCGGTTCCCCAGAACCCTCGGTACGAAAAATAGTTTCCGACTGGGTAGTTCTTAAGACTACTAAACCAATAGTGCGTCCTTTGGGGAAGTTTTCGTAAGTTTCGGCCAAAAATGGTTTTAGTTGTTGTACGGACATAATCGTTTTTTGGGTAATTGGTAATAGGTAATGGGTAATAGGTAATAAGTAATCATTGTAGGTTGGGTGGAGTGAAACGGAACCCAACAAATATTTAA
>CAZUCT010000261.1:0-9751 GCA_964619285.1 uncultured bacterium
CGGTTTTGCAATTTATGTTGCGGAAGGCAAGGTTGAATATTAACTGGTAGAGATTTGGGGAGTTGGGAATAAACCTTCCCAATTTCACCTAAACTAAGTAGGGTCTGCTGAATAAACCAAAAGCGGTAAGTTCTTGGATTATTCAGCAAGCCCTAAGTACCTGCGCAAATTAGACACCGAACAGGCAAGATGCCTGTTCTACGAGAAAAAGAAAAACAAAATTTTAAATGACGCAATCGGCATTGAGTCAATAAGAAAATATGACTAATAATTTAAGATTGATTCGCAAATTTTTGAAAGCAATAGCCGTAATTTTGCCAGAATTAATCGGCTTTCTCGGATTTATAACTATCTGGCAGCTAGGGGCAATGCATTATAATCCAGTCATTTTGCCTTCCCCTTTAGAAACTTTTATAGCGTTAAAAAATTTGGCAGCTACCAATAGATTAACAGACGCAATTTTTACCACGATTTTTGATACCTTTAGCGGGTTCGCGATCGCTACCTTAAGCGGTATTTTTCTGGGAATTGCTGCCGGAATGCAACCCTTTATTCGTCGCTCTCTGGGACCGATATTATCGGCATTACAAGGAGTGCCGCCCATTGCTTGGATCGCCATCGCTTTGCTGTGGTTTGGTACCGGTAATTCGACACCAATATTTACCGTATTTGTAGCTACTATTCCCGTAATTTTTATCGGTGCCGTGGAGGGATTTAGAAATCTCGACCCTCAGCTTTTAGAAATGGCAAAATCCTTTCGCCTACCAGTTAGTGCCTTATTAGAAGATTTATATTTACCCCATTTATTATCCAGTTTATTTCCCTCCCTAGCCGCCGCATTAGGATTAGCTTGGCGAGTGGCAGTCATGTCGGAATTTTTATCCTCTGAAAGGGGCATTGGTGCCGAAATGAATATCGCTAGAATTAATCTCGACACTGCCGAAGTTATGGCTTTAGTTATCGTCGCAGTAGTTTTAATTTTAATCTCCGAATATCTGATTTTACGCCCCATCCGCAGAGTTTTAGAACCTTGGCGTCAATAGACTACTTGACAAAACAAAAAGCATCTTTTATCATCTTTTAGTCAGGTTCAAACGCCAAAAAATACTTTTGGCCCCAACTATGCTGCTTCTTGAAAACCTCAAACACCAATACGGTAACTTCACCGTACTTGAGGGAATTAATCTTAGGGTTTCCTCGGGGGAAATAATTTGCTTTAGCGGACCTTCTGGGTGCGGTAAAACTACTTTGCTGCGAATAATAGCTGGTTCGATCGAGCCAACTTCAGGTCAAGTAAAAAATCTGTTTGCCCGGACATCTTTTTGCTTCCAAGAACCGAGATTGTTGCCTTGGCGCAATACTTTAGAAAATATCGCTCTCGGTTTAAAAGCAAAAGGGATACCAATCAGAAAGCGGCAAGAAATAGCGATCGCCCTTGCCAGAGAGCTCGGCATAGATCGGGCAGCCAAACAATACCCCCATCAACTCAGTGGAGGAATGCAGCAGCGAGTCGCTTTGGGGAGGGCATTAGCAACAGAACCAGACTTGCTATTATTAGACGAACCTTTTAGCGCTTTAGATATTGGCAGGAGAAGACAATTACAACAACTTTTGTTGAGATTATTAGGCCATCGCCATCTAGCAGTAATCCTAGTTACCCACGACCTGGCCGAAGCAGTTTTACTCGCAGATAAATTAATAGTTTTCTCCCCTCCACCAAGTCAGATAGTCTATGAATGGGAACCCGATAAACCGCCGAAAAAACGAGACGAAGCCTACATTTATCAAACAGTTTCTCAACTGCTAGCTATCCCAGAAGTAGCCCTCTGTTTTGGTTTAGAAAATAGCCCGGTTAAAACTTAATGGGTCTTCGGTACGAAAGGATGCTAAAACTAAGTTTTATGCTTTCGGAAACGGGGAATGAGAAACAGGGAACGGGGAAGAACAAAATTAAAATTAACGCAAACACCATTAAACTACTTTTTTTTAATAATCAGATGTGCTGATTCATCAAGAAAAAATCCCAAACCCGTTGCCCGTTCCCCGTTAAGCGTTCCCGCTCATCGTCAAATCGTCATGCAAGATAAGTGCCGAAGACCCAACTTAATTAAAAACCACAATCATCTAATAATTTTCTATGAACGACAAAAGTCGCCGCCAGTTTTTAAAACTAATAGCAGCTACCACAGGCGTAACCTTAAGCGCTAACTTTTTTGCCCAAAATGCGACACAAACTTTCGCCCAATCTAACGGAAAATCTCTCTCAAAATTAGCCTTGGGCGGTTCTCCGATTACGATTACAATTTTGCTCGCCTATTTAGCAGAAAAAAGCCAGATAACAGAATTAGCAAAAGAAGTGGATTTTCGCATCTGGAAAACCCACGACCAATTGCGGGCAGATGCCGTTTCCGGTCAACTGCAAGTATCGGCAACTCCTACTACTTTAGCCGCAAATTTATATCAGCGACAAGTACCGATAAAATTGCTTAACGTTTTAGTTTGGGGAATTTTAAACATTTGGTCCGCTCAAAACATCGCCAGTTTCGACGACTTAAAAGGCAAAACTTTATTAATAGCCTTTCGCGGCGGATTGCCCTCTCAACTGTTCTTTTATTTGGCGAAAAAAAACGGATTAAATCCAGAGCGAGATTTAAAGCTTCAATATACCACAGACTTCGCTCAAGCAGTACAATTGTTATTAGCAGGACGCGGAGATGCGGCACTTTTATCCGAGCCCGCAGGTACCGGTGCAGAAATTCGAGGTATGCAGCAAGGAACCAATATTAAATTAGCCATAAATCTGCAAGAAGAGTGGGGAAAAGTAACGGGAAGACCGCCTCGTTTTCCGCAGGCGGGAACTTTAGCTTTAACTTCTTTAATTGAGGAATATCCAGAGGTCATAGAAGCAGTTCAAACAGGATTAAAAGAAGCGGTAGTTTGGGTAAAAGAAAATCCAGATGATGCGGCTGCTTTGGGTGCAAAATATCTAGGTTTGAAAGAACCGGTTATTAAAAAATCCCTGGGATATACCCCTTTAGAAATGGTGACGGCGGCGGATGCTAAAGAAGATTTAGAATTTTGGTTTTCGCGTCTGTTGGAGCAAAATCCCCGACTTTTTGGCGGGAATTTACCCGATGCTGGATTTTATTATGGATAGGTTGGCAACGGATTGGGTAACGGAGGAGTATTTGACTCTGGCCCAGAAATTCTAGCGGGCCCAAAAAAAATTTTTTCTCCAACTATTGCATTAATTTAACGGGCGTGCTTTAATAAAGAAATAAGTCGGTTCCAACGGTGGCCAGCCGTTAGTGGAAACGGGGAAAGTTCGGTGCAAGTCCGGCGCTGTCCCGCAACTGTGATGAGGCCCTAATAAATGTCAGTCTCTCAGCCAGAATGCCCGCCGATTTTATAGTTAACTTTTGAAAACATCTGCGAGGTACGGATGATGACTGATTTAGTATTGGCAAATGTAGTATTGGCAAAATTGGTATTGCCCTACTGGCAAACTACTGGTTCGCTACGAATAGCCCAGTTTGGCAAATTACCGCCGCCAAGAAAGAAATAAATAAGCAGCTTTTGAGAGCAGAATAAATTGCAGCTTTATAGTCTATAAAAATAGTCTATAAAAATAGTCTATAAAAATAGTCTATAAAAAGCACGATTAGTGCGGAAAATTGCGCTGCGAAAAAATAGCGATCGCTTTCCCAAAAAAGCGGCGATAGCGATAGATTTCCCCTGCCTGCAAGTGGCGAACTTGCAAGCAGTAATAACTAGGATTTTAAAAACAAAAATGACAGCAATAATAGGAACGGAAAACGGCGAACTCCTCGCGGGCAGTCCCCAGACAGACGAACTATATGGTTTGGCCGGAGACGACACCATCAACGGTCTCGAAAGCGGGGACTTAATTAGCGGAAACCAAGGCAACGATATCATCGACGGAGGCGCGGGAGGCGATACCATGCGCGGCGGTAAAGGTAACGATAACCTTTTTGGTGGCGCGGGCAGCGACGATATTTATGGCGATGTCGGCAGCGACACCTTAACCGGCGGCGAGGGTTTCGATAACTTCGTTCTGGAACGCGAAGGCGAACCAGTGGGAATAGATGACGCGGACGTAATTACCGACTTTAATATCGAAGAAGATGGCATCGGTTTGGTAGGAGGACTCGCCTTTTCCGACCTCAACATCTTTCAAGGCAGCGACGAATTGGCAGATAGCGCGATCGTGCAAGATAGCGTCACGGGAGAATTTTTAGCGATCCTGCCCGGCATCGACAGCAGGGAACTCGCCGAAGACCGCTTCAGGACTTTTGTCCGACAATTAGGGCCTTATTCCAGTTCCACCGCAGACCCCGGAAAAATCGATTCTGCCATCCCCGGTTTTGTCGGGCCCGAGGGGGACGGTCAAGTGAGGCCAAATAGCTCTGTCAACCCAATTTTCGCTGCTTGGGCAACTGGATTTCAAAATTATGCGCCAGCGCCAGGAGTGGACGAACGATTCCAAACTCCCGATCTAACTTTAGGACCGACTGCCAGAACGGATAATTTTATCGATATCGCCTCTCTGGGCGGTTTAACCCGAGAACAAATAGATGCGGGAGTGCCACCGGGGGAGATTACTTTAACTTTTGATTCCGGTATTCGTAACGGCCCCGGTGCCGATTTTGCCGTGTTTGAAAATGGGTTTAACAGTCTCGGCGGTGTTTTTGGCGAATTGGCTTATGTTGAAGTTTCCAGCGATGGGGCCAACTTTGCCCGTTTTCCTAGCGATTCTTTGACTGGAGAACCCCTGGATAGCGAAGACGTTATCGACCCGACACAGGTTTATAATTTAGCTGGCAAGCACGTTAATAATGCTTTTGAATTTGAAGGAGAATTTTTTGGCGGTTCTTGGGGAACTCCTTTTAATTTAGATGACTTAATTAACGATCCTTTGGTAACTTCCGGTCAAGTAGATCTTAATGCCATCCGCTTCGTTCGCATTGTGGATATTCCCGGCGACGGTAGTTTTTGAGATGCTTCGGGAGACCCGATTTTCGCTCCTTGGTCGACGGCAGCTCCCACTGCTACTTCTGGCGGTTTCGATTTGGAGGCGATCGGCGTAATTAATGTTATTTAATTTTTGTAGGTTGTGCGGACCGGAGTGGAACCCAACAACTCCATTTTAATATTAGGAGGACTTACGCATAAACGAATTTTTGAGATGGCTTCGCTGTGGCTCGCCATGACAAAAAAAGGCTTTCAGAACTTACGCATAAACGAATTTTTGAGATGGATTCGCTGTGGCTCGCCATGACATAAAAAGGCTTTTTTGCGTAAGTTTAAACCATTTTAATACTTGGAGATTTTCATTTTGAAAGCTTCCTTAATTATCCAATTTTCTCATTTAGACTGCCATTTTTAGTCGGGAGTTTTTTAACTCCAGGCTAATTTAAAACCATGACCGAAACCAAGATTTTTACCGAAACAAATATAGACCGCTTATCGGTAAACTCCCAAGGAAACGAAGCAAATAACTTTTCAATAAATCCCTCTATTTCTGCCGACGGTCGCTATATCGCTTTTGAATCTAGCGCCAGCAATTTAGTAGTAGGAGATATTAACAATCTGCCGGATATTTTCATTGCAGACAGACTGTCTAAAACCACAAATATTGTCTCCGTAAACTCTTTTGGGGAAGGGGGAAATCTTAGTTCTTTTAACCCTTCCGTTTCTGGCGACGGTCGCTTTGTAGTTTTTGAATCTAACGCCACTAATTTAGTGGAGGGAGATAGCAATAATGCAACGGATATATTTTTGCGCGACATCCTAACTGCCACCACTACCCGAGTCTCGGTAGATTCCTTTGGCGATGGAGGCAACGCGGCCTCGGTTAACCCATCCATTTCTGCCGACGGCCGGTTTATCGTCTTCGAGTCCGATGCTACTAACTTAGTTGCGGGAGACACTAACAATGTCAGAGATATTTTTCTACGCGACGCGCTAACGGGCACTACTACTCAGATATCTACAAACTCCCTCGGCAATACAGGAAATCTAAGTTCCTTCAACCCGGTCATTTCCGCCGACGGTCGTTCGATCGCCTTCGACTCTTTTGCCGCTAATCTCGTTGAAGGAGATACTAACAATACTAGAGATATTTTTGTGAGCGACAGGGAAACGGGCATTGTCAGTCTCGTTTCTGGAAACTCCAGTTCGATAACTCCTTCTATATCTGCGAACGGACGCTTTATTGCCTTCGACTCCAGCGCGACTAATTTAATATCGGGAGATACTAACGGCGCGAGGGATATATTCGTCGGCGATTTGCAAGCCGGTACAACTACTCGGATATCGGTAGATGCCTTGGGGAACGAGGCGACTAGAAGTTCCTTCAAACCGGCGATTTCTGGAGACGGACGCTTTGTAGCGTTTGACTCTTTCGATCCGTTGCTGGTGCCGGGGGATAGTAACGGCACTAACGATATTTTTCTGCGGGATTTGCTAAATGGCACCACCGCTAGAATTTCGGTAAATTCTCAGGGGTTGGGGGGGAATTTGACTTCTTTTAATCCCGCGATTTCTGGTTCTGGGGAGGTTGTTGCTTTTGATTCTTTTGCTACTAATTTAGTTGAAGGGGATACTAATAATAATCGGGATGTTTTTGTCTGGAGTCAAAATTTGGTTATAGCGGGCGGTGAAAGTGGCGATCGCTTATTTGGAGGAGTTGGAGGCCATCGCTTATTTGGCAATCGAGGGGAGGATTTTTTAGATGGAGGGGAGGGCGACGATGTTCTTTTTGGAGGGCAAGAAAACGATACTTTATTGGGAAGCGATGGGGGCGATGTTATTAGCGGCGATTTTGGCGAGGATATTTTGACCGGGGGTAGCGGTGGCGATCGCTTTATTTTGGAAAGGAAAAAAGGCAGGGATATGATAATGGATTTTGAGGATGGGGAGGATCTTATTTTGTTAGGAGGAGGTTTAATTTACGAAGATTTAAAGATAAATTCTTTAGGCGATCGGGCGGTTATTTCGGTTGCCAGTAGCGATGAAATTTTGGCAGATTTAATAGGAGTGCCAGTCCATGTTTTGGGGGCGGAGGATTTTGCTTTTGCCTCTAGCAATCTTAAGTTATAGTGGTTAGTCAGCAATTAACAACTAACCACTAACAATAGGAGGTTATAAAAATGAATGAAACTAAACAAGTAACCGCGCTTTATAGACCGGAAAATTATGACTTTTGGAGTGCCGCTCAAAAGGCGATCGCTCGTTCCGCTTTATGGGAATTTCTCTTAATAGCGATCGGCAGCGCCAGCAGTATTATTTATCCCCACGTTCCTTTAGTAGGTTTTGCTGCTATTAGCGGGGCAACTTTAAATAGAAAACAAGCGGTTATTGCTTCGACAACCATTTGGTTTTTCAATCAATTCTCTGGTTTTACTATCCGCCAATATCCCCAGACTTCGGAATCTTTTACTTGGGGAATTGTCATGGGTTTGGGAACTTTATTAGTGACAATAATAGCAGGCATAAAACCTAAATTTAGCAGCGAAAAAGTTTGGGGACATTATGGGTGGTTAGCTGCTAGTTTGGTGGCAGGATATGTTTTGTTTGAAGGAGGAATTTTACTCACCGCTCAATTAATGGTGGGAGACGGACACGGTTTAACTGCGGCTATTTTGGGGAGGATTTTTGTTAAGAATTTATTGTGGGCGATCGCTCTTACTCTCATCCACAGTTTCCTGGTTTGGAATGCGATTAAATTCTCGACCAGATACGAAAATTCAAAAATACCGCCAACTCCGGAAATTAACTGTCGTCCTCCTGCTTATGGCCGACGTTTTTAATAATTAAAATTGGAGTCAATCTCATGCATATATCCGACGGTTATTTGCCAGCTTCAACTTGTATTGGCGGTTATGCGCTTACGGGTTTGGTAACGTGGTATTCTCTGGGAAAAATTAAGCGAGAAAAAGACCCTACGGAGAGCATTCCCAATACAGATTACGGAACTCTCAAGGCCGAGGTAGTGGGAATTTCTCCAGATGTTATCCCGTCCGATCGCCCCGGTGTTGCTTCTTTTTACGAAGCGACTATTCGACCGGAAAAGTCTTATCTTGCCTCCAGGGCGTTTTTGCCGACTTCAGAAGCTAGATGCGCCATCCAAGTAGGCATGGAGGGGAGAGCCGATATTATTTCTAAAAAAGAAACGGTTTTGCAATTTATGTTGCGGAAGGCAAGGTTGAATATTAACTGGTAGAGATTTGGGAGTAAGCTATAGCTTGCTGCGCTTTCAGGCGATCGAGCGGTAATAGTCGAAATTTTGGTGGCAAGTCACAACAAATTGAACAAATACTCAGCAAGGTAGAAAGGTTGACAACCGCAACTACTCCATGCTAGTCTTAAACAGATTGAGAAAATGTTGATAGTTATGAATCAAGATGACATTACTGATGAAGACAGGCAAATAGAAAGGCTGCTAGTCCATAAAAAAATAATAGGGTGGTTAATAGCAGAGTTAAAAAAACAGGGTATCGAAGCTAAGAGAACCACTAACAACAGTCCTAAAGGGGATATTTTAATAATTAATAAAGAAGATGCAATTAGAGTCAAAGAAATACTGCGCGATTTGCAGCAAGAATTAAATAATTAAGCCAGTAGGAAAAACAATATGGATGAACCACACGTTGAAGTCAAAGCATGGAAAACTAAGAAAATAGATTCTACTAAAGCTAAAATTATTCGAGATAAGGGAACGGTTATCGGAGTTGTGACTACAGGTCGCATTACTAAACCCGCCAAAGATGTGTTTGATGCCGCAGACATAGCCTGGGTAGAAAATTTTCCAGAAAACCTGTTAAACAATGAAAACAAGGAGCAAAAATCGTGTTAGACTTAATATTTTATCCCGCTAAAGACGACGCTCCCAACTATATCGAACTCTCCGAAGATTTTTACGAATGGTTGGCTAAATCGGAGTTTTCTAAAATTGGAAAATCTGTATCGACAACAATGACAATTGATGGAGAAGAAGAGGTATTGCCTCTAGTCGAGCTCGAACCAGATAACAGGTCGAAGTTCAGAAACTTTTTAATTGAAGAGATTGTTGGAGAAAGCGATCTTATGTTAACCAAACTGGGAGATTCTCCTTCTAAAAACGAGTACCAAACCGCCAGTTACAAGCTCAGGAAACTGCAAGAGTTACGCAAATGTTTGGAAAATAAAAATTATCTCTATCTTCAGCGAGTTGTTTGATTTATCCAACAGAAAGTCTCCACTAAACCAAAGGCCGAAACTACAAAAAACTTTGTTTGTTGGACCAATACTTTCGCCAATTTTTGAGCGATGTTGCATCCGCAAGGCAACGCCTTCGCGCTTTTGGCCCCAGCAGAAACCGGGTTTTTCGCAAAAACCCGGTTTCTTAGGTGTCAGTGTTGATAAAGTGTCGGTTTTATTGCCACCAGAAACCCGGTTGGTAAAAAACCGGGCGCGCGCAAATTAACTGTGGGGTCCGAGAAACCCGGTTGGTAAAAAACCGGGCGCGCGCAAATTAACTGTGGGGTCCGAGAAACCCGGTTGGTAAAAAACCGGGCGCGCGCAAATTAACTGTGGGGTCCGAGTTTATAATTTTGGCGAAGGTGTTGAAAAATGAGAGTCGTATTAGATGTTAACGTTTGGATTTCGGCTTTGTTGTGGGAGCGATCGCCCCAACCCCCAATTCACAACTCCAACACCCGATACTCCACCCCAGTCTCAAAAATTCTCA
>CAZUCT010000262.1:0-9739 GCA_964619285.1 uncultured bacterium
AGCGATTACTACGAACTATCGCTTTAGCGAGTGCTGCGAACTATGATGGGTTTTAACCCTTGAGTATTTCAACCATTTAATAACAAAACCTTTAGGATTATTACCACCTGTTTAATAAATTCCAAATTAAGTCGCTAAATTGTCAATTTAATGCTAGAATTACCCCTCAAATAACTTTTAAATAGCCTCTAGCTGAACCTAGAGGCTATTTGCTGTTTGCCTATCTACTATCGGGGTTGATAATGGACAACTTAATTTGGAAAGTTTGGGTGGATTTAGACAAGAGAAAATATCGCGATGATGGCTTCACTTTAATCGAGTTGTTAGTGGCCGTCATTATTATGGGTGTTTTGGTGGCGATCGCTTTGCCGTCTTTTTTGAATAAAGCTAACGATGCCAAAGAAGTCGAAGCGCAACAATACATCAGTTACCTTAACAAACACCAAACAATTAACTACTTAGAAAAAACCAATTTTACAGATTCTTTTGGCGAACTATCTTTGAGTTCGGGAGAACCGCAGGATGAAACTGAAGAATATCTAGCTAATCAAGGGTTTGTTTTGAAGGAGACAGCCAACTATTTATATGGTATTAAATCCTCCTTTATTTACAACGATCGCCCCGTGACGATTCAAATCGCCCGCAGCAGAATTGATGCCCTCAAGTCTTATGCAGGAGTTGTTTATTTCAAAGATAATAAACTTCAAACTCTCATCTGTCGGGACTACGATGCCAGTTTGTTAGGATTTTTTGTACCCTCTCCTAACATGGATGCCGTACTTTCTTTGCCGTCCCAGAAGTGCCGATAAGAATCGCTAAAGCGATTACTACAAACGTTCGTTGTAATCGCTTTAGCAATTGTTAAGATTTGTAACAATTTTTCCCTTTAGACGTAAAAAAATCTCGCCACGCCACAGAGAAAGAATAGAGGGGGAAAAAAATTCGGTCTCCTCCTGTAAACCTCGATGGGGAACAATGAACGAAGACGAAGAACAGCGAGAATGGGCCCTTGAGGCCCAGAGGCATCCACCGAGAAGCCTAAAACGACGGGCAGCTCTCACAAAGCTGATGGAGGGAATTTGGCGATCGGGCAGAATTGCTCGTCCTTATAGAGCTCAATTTCCGGAATTTTATGAGGACATTCGCAACGAGGCCATCCAAAAAACTGCTTTTCATATTTGCGATAATATCGAGAAATACGACCCGGAGAGAGGTCCGGTAATGAGGTGGTTTAATTATTTCCTGGAAACGCGATTTTTCCGGGAAGCAATTCCAGAAATTGTTGGCACTCCTAAGGTTTTTGTCACCGATTCTATGGATGGTTTCAACAGTCAAGAAAATATTTCGCCGCTGCCATCGGAAGAGCTGATAAAATACATACAGGAAGACCCAGAGGGTCTCTTAAAAAACCTAAAAATTAAGGCTTACCCGCAAGTAACTTTTCTGGAACTAATCAGTCGTAGAATTGCAGGGCAGAAATGGAGAGAAATTGCCGAAGATTTAGATATCAAAACATCTACCATTAGCGATTTTTATCAACGCTGCCTCAAAGAAATAGCTCCTCAAATCAAACGTTATTTAGAAAACTAATGAACACTTTAGAGACTAACACAAATTTAACTTTTGCCGTGCCAATTTCTGCTAAGTTTAAGCGTCAAGCAGAACGGTTTAGAAACCAACAAACAAATGCTGCTAAAGGGGATAAAGTTTATTACAATACCTTGGCTATTTTAGCAGTAGATTTTTACTGTCAGTGCATGGGAATTTACGCTAATTTACAAGATTCTGCTAGCTGGAATTTAATAACGCAAACCTTGGCAGACGTGGCAGATTTGTATTTAGAAAATTTCGGTTTTTTGGAATGCAGACCGGTGCTTGCCGAGTCCGATGTTGTGGAAGTTCCAGCAGAAGTTTGCCAGGACCGCATCGGTTATTTAGCGGTTAAATTTAACGCCGAATTAACCGAGGCAAAAATATTAGGATTTCTGCCTCAAGCTGACAGGGAAGAAATACCTTTAAACGAGTGGGGTTCCCTCGAAGATTTCCTGGAAAAAATCGAGCATTTAACCGTCGCTGCTGCTACTACCGAAGGGCAAGTTTCAACTGTTACTAAATTGAGTCAATGGTTGGACGGCGCTTTTGAAGCTGGTTGGGAAAGTTTAAAGACAATAACAGAATTATTAGAGCCCCAACCCCAGAATTTTGCTTGGCGTACTAGAACGGTTCAAACTCGCAAAAATACTTTGGAAGGTGCTAAGTTAATAGAGTTAGAAAAAACGGGCGATCGCCTGGCTTTGTTAGTCAGCTTAACAGGATTTGACGAGGAGGAAATTGATGTGGAAGTCGAACTTTTTCCCATCGGAAATAAAGCCCATTTACCCGAGGATTTGCAACTAGCAATTATCGACAAAACGGGGGAAGCGGTAATGCAGGCGATCGCTCGTTCCACCCAAAACATCCAGCTAGACTTTAGCGCCGAATACGAGGAAACTTTCCAAGTAAAATTATCTCTGGAAGATACCACGATTACCGAACTATTTCAAGTTTAGCTAATTGCTAATTGCTAATTGCTAATTGCTAATTGCTAATTGCTAACTGCTAATTGCTAATTGCATTTTTTACAGAACCAATTAGGGACTTGCAATTTAATAAGATACCGGCGTTGGGTTCCGTTTCACTTCACCCAACCTACAAGAGACTACTCGCCCGCCAGAAACCGGGTTTCTCAAACAATACCTTCGCCATTTTCTTGTAGGTCGTGCGGACCTCCGTGGAACCCGACGTATTTGTTGGGTTCCACTTCGGTACGCACAACCTACGAATGGTATATTTTTATTTTGGCGAAGGTATTGTCAAAGAAACCCGGTTTCTTAAATCTCCATGCTTACAAACAATTAAAAACAATCCAACAAACTAACGCGCTGTTCGACATCTGGCATCGGCGCTTTTTTCCCCTTTCGATTCAACCAAATAGCCTTAATTCCAGATACCAAAGCACCTTGATAATCTGCAGAAAAGCTATCGCCAATATGCAAAGCTTCCGACCGTTGGCAAATATTTATGGTTAAAGCATCAGTAAAAATTTTGGGATTTGGTTTTGCCGCCCCTACTTCCGTAGAAATAGTAATTTCAGAAAAGTAATCCCTCAAATCTAATGCTTCTAAAACGCCATAAATGCGCGAGTCGAAATTAGAGACAATTGCTAGCTTTATCCCCCTATTTCGCCATTTATCCAAAGCCGGTTTAACGTCATCGTAAACGTACCAAGGTTCGGCAGTGGCGAAATAATCGTAAACTTCGGCAAAGAAAGCATAAAAGTCAGAAAAGCGATCGTACAACCCCACTGTTTGGAAAGTTTGATAAGCGATCGTCTCCCACCAATCATATTCTAATTGGCGAGTCTCTGGAAATTCCGAGCAGGCAAAAGCCATCGGTGGGGCTGCCTTAAAGCTCTTAAAAAAAGCCTCGTTCAAAACAACCGCATCTGCCTTAACTCCCCACCGACTAGCTAATAAAGCGTAAGCTTCTCCCACGCTACCCCGAACGTCAAATAAAGTACCAACTGCATCGAGAAAAATAGTCATTGGCAATTAACAATTAACAACTGACAATTAACAATTAACAATTATCAATTATTAATTATTAAACAACATTTCTCGAACCGGACGAGACATCCAATTAAAAGCAACCTTGAGTTGGTGTTCTAAAGTTGGCAGCCGATATAGATAAATCAAGCGGCGGGCCAAGTGAGCCGATTGTCCGTCGAGTTGAAGTCCCAAACCGGTCAAAGTGGCGTTGTCCAAACCTAAAGCCATCATTTCTCCCAAACCTTGATAGCGGAAGGGCAGTAAAGGTCGTTCCGTCAAAGATGCCCAAATGTTCCAGCCGGCATAGTCCGCTTGTTGGAAGGCCGCTTGTGCGGTGGACGGTATATTTTGCCCGTCGGCATCCTTGCAGTCTGCCAAATCTCCCAAAGCAAAGATATCGGGATAGTCAACGACTTGTAACTTATCGTTAGTGGAAATTTGACCCCGCTGGTTTTTGGGCAGGGATATTTTTTCTAACACCGGCGCGACTTTAGTGCCCGTCGTCCACAATACTAAATCTACAGGTATGATATCTGTCTGTTCTTTATAAACCAGGGAAATAGTATCCGGTCCAATGGTCTTTACTTCCGTTTCCAAGTCGGTCCAGATATTCCGCGCCGATAAAGCTTTAGTGGCAGCTTCCCGGTTGAACTCGGGAGAGTTTCGCAGGATTTCATCTCCTCGTTCGACGATGCGAATGCGAGCTCGCTCTTTGAGGCGATCGGCTAATTTGCAGGCCAACTCCACGCCGCTATAGCCGCCACCAACGACGGCGATGCGGATTTTTTCTTTATCGGATGTTTCCAAAACTCGCAGTCGTTCTTGCAACCGATAGGCGTCGGCCAAAACTCTAAAAGGTATCGCATTTTCCGCCGCCCCTTCTACTATATGCAAGGGTGTCTCGCCACCCATTGCTAAAACGAGGCGATCGCTACTAAATTCCCGACCGTCTTCTAAGACTACTCGTTTTTCGTTAATGTCGATATCGGATACTACCCCTTGACAAAAACGGATTTCTGTGTTAGCCAGCAGTTCCTCAAAAGGTGGGGCAATTTCCCAGCTTTCTAATTCGCCGGTCACGAGTTCGTAAAGTAGGGGAGAAAAGAGGAAGCGATCGCGCCTATCGACGAGGGTTATTTCTGGTTTTTGGGACTTTTCCCAGGGAAACTGGGTCAGACGGAGGGCGGTATAAAGTCCGCCAAAACCCCCGCCGAGAATAGTTACGCGCTTAGATGGTTCGGTCATAGCTTGGATGGGGAATGAATGGATTTTTTATAGGATAGCAAAGTTTGACGCTTTTTGTTAGTTGTCAATTGTCTGTAGCGCCCTGCGGGCACTGTCTCAGAAACCCGGTTTTTTGGAAAAACCGGGTTTCTTGACCGCTCCTTTAGCTAGTAGGGTGCTTCCTGGCACCAGCAACCATCTGGGGGATAAAAAAGGCGATCGCTGCATTATAATAGAAACCGGCCCCAATTCAACAAATTATTAAGATAGGCGGCTTTTCTGGATTGGCTAAAGCAACTGGAACAAACTTTCTATCCGATAAATCGAAACCTTCTAATGCCGTATCTTTAGGAAACTCTAAAAAATTATGTTGGGATATTTCTGTAATCCGCACGATGTCGCATTTTTCAAGATATAGCAATCCTTTCGCAGGTTGTCATAACTCAAAAACTAGAAAAAAACTCCGAAACTCTTGCCCATTCCCAATTTTCCATTCCCTATTCCCAAAATAGGATAAACTAAATAGGATAAACTACTAACCAAATTCTGCCGATCGCTCGAACCATGTCAAACCATACCGCCAACGAACTAACACCCGAACAAGAAGCAACTTCAGAAAATACCGGATTCGCTCGCCTAGAGGAACTAGCCAAGACTAGCACCGCTTTGGCACGCTCAGTTGCCACCAACCCAAACGCCAGTCCCGAATTATTAACAGAACTGGCAACAGAGCGCGATAAAAAAGTTCGCCAAAACGTCGCGGCTAACCCCAATACCCCCACCCAGGTATTGATAAAATTGGGAGCAACTTTTCCCCAAGAGCTGCTCGAAAATCCAGTTTTATCCCTTTTATTACTGGAAAATCCTAACTTCTTAGAAGAGATGCCCCAGGAAACTTTGCTGCAACTCCTGAGATGTCCCTCGGTGCCGGAGTCCTTCCTGGAATGGGCAATCAGTCAAAAAAGCCCCCAAATCCAACAAGCAGTAGCCGAAAATCCCGGCACGCCCCCTGCTATCTTAGAATTGATGGCAGAAACAGCCGCTGGCGGGCTCCTAAGAAACATCGGCGCAAACCCCAACACTCCCGAAAGCGTTCAGGAAAAACTAGCAGATAAAAGAGACAGCTCCATCAGGCAAGCAGTAGCTAAAAATCCCAAAATCCCCCATCGCCTGGTAGAAAAACTCGCTCGCGATCGGGAAGCCAGCAGCGCTTTAATCGAAAACGAGAACCTTTCCCCTACCCTGCTAACAAAACTGGCAAAGCAAAAAAATCAAATGATCCGCGACCTAGTCGCCAAACACCCCAGCACTCCTCCCCAAATTCTCGAAGAATGGGCAGCCAAAGTACCATCCTTGATGGACGCGATCGCCAAAAATCCAAAAACGCCAGTAAGCGCTCTGGAGGAACTAGCAGAACACAAAAATCCCAAAATCCGCCAAGCCGTAGCCGAAAATCCTAAACTACCGCAGGAGCTACTAGAATATTTGGCAGAAGATGACAACCACAGCGTCCGCGCAGCCGTAATGAAACATCCCAAAGTCAGCGAACGGGCCCTGAGAATCGCCAAAACCCACCGGGGTTCAACAAAACGTTTTTAGGTAATTGTTAATTGTCAATACTTTATTGTCAATACTTTATTGTCAATACTTTATTGTCAATACTTTATTGTCAATACTCTATTGTTAATATTTAATTGTTAATGACACCAACAGAACTCAAAAACTACCTCAATAACTTAGTCAGCAAAAAACTCCAAATCAGCACCATGATTTGGGGACCGCCGGGCATCGGCAAATCCAGCATCGTCGCCCAAATCGCCCGACAGCAAAAAATGGGCTTTATTGACATCCGCCTCTCCCAACTCGCCCCCACCGACTTGCGAGGTTTGCCCGTCGCCCAAGACGGCATCTCCAAATGGTATCCCCCAGAATTTTTGCCGACGGAAGGGAAAGGCATCCTCTTCCTGGACGAACTCAATATGGCACCGCCGGCAATGCAGGGCATGGCGCAACAATTGATATTAGACCGCAAAGTAGGAAATTATACGGTACCGCCTAACTGGTTCGTGTGGGCGGCGGGGAACCGCAAAGAAGACCGGGCCGCAGTATTCGATATGCCGACACCCCTGGCAAACCGCTTTCTTCACCTGAAAGTAGAACCAGACTTCGACAGTTTCAAAGAATACGCGATCGCCTCCCAACTCCACGAACAAATCATCGCCTTTCTCTCCTACCGTCCCACCCTCCTGCACAAACTCGACCCCCAACAACCGGCCTGGCCCTCCCCCCGTTCCTGGGAAATGGCAAGCAAATTGCATTCCGTGGCATTGGATGCGACACCGGCCATCGGCGAAGAAACTACCGCCGAATTTAAAGCATACATCGCAGTTTATAAAAGCTTGCCCCAACTGGAAGTTATCCTCGCCGGAGAAGGCGACGCGATACCCTTTCCTTCCGAACCGTCGGTGCGTTACGCTACCACCGTCGGTCTCGCAGTCCGCGCCAAAGATGACAGCGAAGGTTATAACGGTTTCAGTTGGTTGAGTCGAGTGGCAACTGCGGAATGGGTGCAGTTATTTGTAGTAGATATGTGCCGGCAAATGCGGGCGATCGGCAAATTGGGCGCTTTGGCAATAATGGCGAAAAAAGATAAAAAACTCAGCAAGTCCATAGCACAAGTGCGAGAACTTATCGGCCTGTGACGCGGCTGCATCTTCGTAATTAAGTAGGTATGCAAAAATATTTACATAAAAATTGACCCGTAGAACGCGGCTCTTGCCTGTTCGATGTCTAATTAATTTTGCACAGGCAATTAAACCCGAACATCAAAAAAAAGCACCAACCATGCTAACATCAGATTACGCAACCCAACAGCGCCTTCCCACGATGGAAGAGCTACCTTATCAAGACGGCAAACCGGTGGATAGCGAACTACAAGACTTAATAGCTCATCTATTAAAAGATATACTCGCCCTAATTTGGGCTAACCGAAACGATTGGTTTTTTGGCATAGATACGGGATGGTACTACGACCCAAACCAAAGCGCGATCGCTCCCGATGGCTTTCTCTGTCTGGGAGTCCAACGAGTAAGGGAACCCAACCTGCGATTGAGTTACGTTACCTGGGAAGAAAACGGAGTAGTGCCCATTTTGACCCTAAAGTCAAAAACTCCTGGCGGCGAATACAAAAAGAAAAAAAGAATCTATGCCGAACGGGGAGTCTTGTACTATATAGTTTACGCACCTTTGCGCAAGCGCAAGCGTCGGCTGACGATTTACCGCCAGGGCGGACGAGGGGAATACGAATTAATAGACGATAATCCAGTATGGATGCCAGAAATAGGTTTGGGCATCGGAACCGCAGTGGGAACTTATCAAGGGATTACTCGGGAATGGTTGTACTGGTACGAGAAAGCAGGCAACCGATATCTAACTTCAGATGAGGCAAGACAACAAGAACGGCAAGCCCGAGTCAGGGCCGAACTTCGGCGAGACGAAGCCGAACGACGAGCCGAACAGTTGGCTAATCGACTGCGCTCTTTAGGCATCGATCCAGATGAATTAAATCGGTAATTCGAGCTTACCCATTACCTATTACCCATTACCCAAAATGAAACTACCACCAGATATCGAACGCATCGTTAGCGCTTCCGTGTTGCGACTGCGAAAAGAGTCTCCTTTTTTCGCGACTTTAGCCTTATTTACTAATTTCTACTGTTCGGAAACCCTGACAACGGCGGGAACCGACGGCAAAGATGTTTTTCTCAATCCCGATTTTATCAGAAGTCTGCCAGAGTCTCAAGTAACCGGCCTCCTCTTGCACGAAGTATTGCACGCCGCCCTGCTGCATCCCACCAGGCGGGGGCAGCGGGAACCGACTTTGTGGAATATTGCCGCCGATATCGTCGTTAATGGGGCGATCGCCGAACATGGCGTTTTTGAACTTCCCCCAGGAGGAGTCCGCAACCCCCAACTGGAACATTTAAGCGTCGAGGAAATTTACGAAATTATTCTCCAAAACGCGACTCGTTACTCGATTTCTCTCTTAGATTTATTAGATGGTCCCCCCGCCGATGCCCCAGGTGGGAGTAGCGGCGAGAGGGAAAACGGCGATCGCTTTTCGGGCGGCAGTTTGGGCCTAACCCAGAAAGCAGTTATAGAAGCGCACTGGCGGGCCGCCGCAGGGCAGGCGATGGTTATTGCTAGAGCCAGCAAGAGTCAAGGCAGCATCCCCGCCGGCATGGATCGGGAATTGGGGGCCCTAACCGAAGCGCAACTGGACTGGCGTTCCTATCTCTGGCGCTATTTGGTAAAAACGCCGACGGATTTTATCGGGTTCGATCGCCGCTTTATCGGTAGGGGTTTGTACTTGGAGAGTTTGGAGGGAGAGTCGGTGCAGGTGTTTGTCGCGATCGACACCAGCGGTTCCATCGGCGACGAGCAAATGCGCCTTTTTCTCAGCGAAGTCGCCGGCATCCTCAACTCCTACCCCTACCTGAAATGTCAGTTATATTACGTCGATGCTGAAGCAAAAGGTCCTTACGAGCTCGATGCCAATGCCAAATTTCCCCGACCGATCGGCGGTGGGGGTACTTCCTTTGTTCCGTTTTTTGACAAAGTTAGCCAAAATTGGGATTGGCAAAGTGCCGGAGCGTGCGTTTATCTCACCGACGGTTACGGCACTTTTCCCGACGAACCTCCACCCCTGCCCGTGTTGTGGGTAGTAACCCCTGGCGGTTTGCATTTGGAACAGTTTCCCTTTGGAGAAACCGTGAGGTTAATTAGTAGCGAATCATAGCGATAAGTATGTTTGTAGTAATCGCTTTAGCGATTTTAGTGGCGGCAAAAAGCGATAGATTTTGGTTTTTTTTAACAATTAGACCTCTCCAGAAAAGATGATGAAACCCTTAATATTAAAGGCTCACTAT
>CAZUCT010000263.1:0-9732 GCA_964619285.1 uncultured bacterium
TCCAACTTGGCTATTTCCTTGCCCTCCAAGTTCCACAACCGGGCAGTTTGGTCTCCACTTGCTGTTGCTAACATCTTGCCGTCGGGGCTAAAACTGACGCTAAATACCGAGTCCTCATGCCCCTCCAACTTGGCTATTTCCTTGCCCTCCAAGTTCCACAACCGGGCAGTTTGGTCTCCACTTGCTGTTGCTAACATCTTGCCGTCGGGGCTAAAGCCTACGTTGAATACCGAGTCCTCATGCTTCACGAATTCATCTATTTTACTATCTTTCAAGTTCCACAGCCGAACTTTGCCGTCAGAACTTGCAGTTGCCAGCATTTTACTATCTGGGCTAAAGCTTACGTTCCATAGTGTCTTCTCATGTTTCGCCAACTTTTCTATTTGCTTACCCTCCAAATTCCACAAACGTGCGGTCTTGTCATCACTTCCTGTTGCCAGCATTTTGCCGTCGGGGCTAAAACTGACGCTATTTACCCAGCCGGTGTGCCCCTTAAACTCAGCTTTTTGATTGCCCTGCAAATCCCATAACCTAGTGGTGCCATCATTACTTGCAGTTGCTAATATTTTACCATCGGGACTAAAACTGACGTTTGTTACCGCGAAGGTATGCCCCTTAAACTCAGCTTTTTGCTCCCCCGACAAGTCCCACAACCGGGCAGTTTGGTCTCGACTTGCAGTTGCTAACATCTTGCCGTCGGGGCTAAAACTGACGCTATTTACCGAGCCGGTGTGCCCCTTAAACTCAGCTTTTTGCTCCCCCGACAAGTCCCACAACCGGACGGTCTTGTCAGAACTTGCAGTTGCTAATATCTTACCATCGGGACTAAAACTGACGCTATTTACCTCCTCGGTATGCCCCTTAAACTCTTCTATTTGGTTGCCCGACAAGTCCCACAACCGGGCGGTCTTGTCATAACTTGCTGTTGCTAATATCTTACCATCGGGGCTAAAACTGATGCTAGTTACCGGGAAGGTATGCCCCTTAAACTCTTCTATTTGGTTGCCCTCCAGATCCCACAACCGGGCGGTCTTGTCATAACTTGCTGTTGCCAGCATTTTGCCGTCGGGGCTAAAACTGACGCTTGTTACCGAGCCCTCATGCCCCTTAAACTCAGCTATTTGGTTGCCCTCCAGATCCCACAACCGGGCAATACTGTCAGCATTTGCAGTTGCTAGCGTTTTGCCGTCGGGGCTAAAACTGACGCTTGTTACCGTGTTATCGTGAGGAATTTGGTTGCGTTCTTTTATTTTAGCCAAGATTTGCTGGAGAGCAAGCAGGGGGCTAGTGGCGGGATACTCTTCTAAGGGGCGGTTGTCTCGAACCATTGCCTGAAGTTTTTGCCCGGTTTTCATCGCTGACAGCAACGCTTGTAACTCAGAAGACTCGAACTTCTGCAATATCTTGTTGCCGACCCATTCCAGTTTGGTGCCTTCTTTGGCTAATCGAAGTTGCTCTTGGGCATGCCTGCCACCAAACACGACGACAGCAAGAGCCGCAAGTAAAGCAACACCAAAAACCATGCCGCCCCAACGAATAGTTCGCTGGGCTTTTTCTTTAGCTTTTGATAAGATTTCCTTTGCTTGCTTTTCTTCTTGCCTACTAATTTCTTGACTGGCACTCAAAAAAGCATAATCTTCAGCACTCAAATTTTTCTCCTTCCCCCACTCCAAAGCCTCCTCTAACGCTTTCTCCCGCAACAGCCGCGATGCATCTTTATGCCCGGACTTCAACCAAGCATTAATAGACTCAGAATAGGGACGGAATTTATTGAGTTCTGCCTCGATCCAATTTTCGTTAAATATCCCCCGATAAATATTGTTATAAACTTGCAAACAACCGTCTCTTTTCACCACCAACCCCGACAGCCGCAATTCCATTTGTTCTGAGGAGGCATCGGTGGCGACTTCAGAAGTTAAAACCCGGCGATACAACCCCAATAACCGACTGGCATTTTGTTCCTTTCTGAGGATTCTATCCCGAATAGTTCGCAAATGTTCCGGGTTATCTTGCCCCTCCCAATTGTTAATAATATCAGTTTGCACCAATTGGGGAATATCGGAATTAGCTTGATTAACAACAAGATTGCACAATTTTTGAGTTAAAAAAGGCTGCCCTCCCGTCCAATCTAATATCTGTTTTAAGGTCGCTTCTGGGTTCTCGACTTTTTCAGCCAAACCAGGAGTTAAAGCATCCTTAGCCTCCGCAAAAGTAAAACCGGTTAACTCGATGGCGGTACCGATATTAAAAGGAGTGCGAGTTTTATCCGCAATTAAATCCGACGGCGTGGCGACTCCCAAGAGGCAAAAACTCAGGCGTTTGTAATTGGAATTATCCACTCGCAAATTAGAGCAATATCGGATAAAAGCAAAAAAGTCATCCGTGGGAAAGTTCAAGCCAATAACCCCATCAATCTCATCTATAAAAACGACAATATTTTGCGAAACAGACTCTAGCAAAACCTTCTCAAATAACTCCTGCAAACGCTGCAAAAACGAAGAATTTTTTTTACTTTCCCACCGAGGCTCCCAAAGGCCGCGAGATACCCCACAACCCCTCATTATTCTATTAACAATACCTCCATACCACTGTTCGTCAGAAACCTGAGTGCCAATGCCGCTCAAGTCGACTGCCGCACAAGCAAAGCCTTTTCGTTTTAGCCTTTCCATAGTACGCAATCTCAGACTAGACTTGCCCATTTGTCGCGAATTAAGCACATAACAAAATCCTCCTGCTATTAAACTTTCATAAAGTTGTTTATCCGCATCGCGAACCACATAAGTCAAATCATCTTTTTCTAAAGTTCCCCCTACTTGATAGCGATAAGTTTGCTTTAATTCTGTATTCATAATTAACCCCTGTTTTCTATGTAATTAATCGGTAGAAAATCGACAAAAAATTGCTTTAGATTGTTTCTCTGTCGCTCGCAATGAAAAAAATAGGTTTTTTGCGTCAGTCTTAATTAAATTAAGCGGTCTGCAAAATATTGACCGTATAAATCGCACCGCCAAGTCACGTCATTACCATACTTACGAATCAATCCCAGACTATCCAGTTTAAACGCTTCTTCATCTGCTAACCACACCGCATTTTCAGCTTCAACCACCTTTTTTAAGGCGGTTGCCAACTCTGGATTATTCTGAAGATATTGACTAATTTCTGTTAGATAATCGCGATAAATTCCTGCATTAGTAGGAGCAGCTAAAAGCAGTTCGTCCAGAGAAACGTCCGGTCGATCTTTCAAGTTCTCTAAAGCAGTCTTTACCAGATAAGGATGACCTCCTACTAAAACCATAAGCTTATTGATTTGACTGAGTTCCAAATTCAAGTTATATTCCTTTGCTAATAATCCAACTTGCTCCGCATTCAACTCGGTTAACTCAAAAAGTTCGCCTACATTAAAAGGAGAATTATTAATATTTAAAGGAATATAAACCTCTGTAGAGTAAGCCACAACTAACCGCATTTTTTTCCAAACATCTATTACCTTCGCATCTTCAAACCAAGAACGGAGCAAACCGAAAAAATCAGCAGCAACATCTGGGTATTCAAAAACTCGATCTACGTTATCCAAACCCAAGACCAGAGGTTGGTCTATTTTGTCTAAAATACACTCTTCAAAATAAATGGTGCAATTATCATTTGCCCCCCTATAATCTTTCCAAATATCGGTAACTTGCTCGGATATTTTTAGATGGCGAGCGACATTGCTACACAGCCAAAGTAACAAGCTCTTAAGGTTTTCAATGACTGCTTTTTCTGGTTGCAAAATATTTAATTTTACAGTTTGATAACCTCCTTCGTTGGCGCACTGTAAAATCTTATTAATCAGCAAAGTTTTACCCATTTTTTTAGGGCCTCTAATTCTGATTAAAGCCCCCGGTTTGACTATTTTATTGTAGCAATCTTGCAGTTTTTCCGGTTCTAGGTAAAGCTCATCATTATTAATGGGGTCTTGTTTATGTGTTACGCATATTTTTTTTGCGTTTTCGTGATATAACTCTGGCTTGTGTTCTGCAACTAGGGATGCTAACTCGCGATATGTAACCCCAAAATCTTTATAAATCAGGGAAATGTGTTTTCTGAGCGTTCCTTCGGCAATCCCCAAAGATTGAGCGATCGCTGAATATGTTCCGCCTTCTAACAACTTTTGTAAGACCTCTTTTCGTCTCTGGGGTAAGCTTTCGTATTTTTGAATAAATGTCTTGTGGTCCATCCGTACTCCGATATTTTAATTTCACATTTGCGTAAATAGCGGTCAGTTTTTTTAGACTGATGTCCCATTATACGCCCAAATTGTCAGTCAATCAGGTTTTTTTAAAAATTAAGACAAAGCTAACTCCTTGACAAATATGGCATCTCTGTGGTAAAGGCCAGTTTTCTTCATGAATTATCCGGGCGCGAAAAATTGGCGTGGATAAGTGGATAAATGGAACAAATGCGTAAATCAATTTCATATGATAGAACTCAAGTTCTTATCTTGGCTCAGGAATGCATCCCCCAATTAAAAGAAAAATTCAAATGTTGCCTAAAACTTCTCTAAATACTACCAATCGTAGGTTAGGTGCAGTGCAACGAAACCCAAGACATCAATATTTTATTAAATTGCAAGTCCCTCATCCGGATGTCAAAATTTACGCTAGAGAAGATAGGCAGATTACGCAAAAAGCCCATAAGAAGGAAAAATCCAATTCATAAAGCAATTAATTCAACGTCTAAAACAAGGAGCAAAAATGTTACCTAATCCCATAAAACGATTGCTTCAACGTCTAAAACAAGGTCTAGACTCTGAGAACTTCCTGAAGGCCCTCGAAATTGCAAGTGTCGTCATTACTCTCTGGAGTTCAAATATTATAGGTATAGTCAGCGCATTAATTATTTATTGTGTGCTTATGAATTACAGAAAATAGAAAAATAAGCACTTTGTAATACCTCCCGAAGCAACCTCGGGGGGTATTACTTTATGGCAGTTATTACTAATAGGAGCGATCGCCCCACCGAGTGTTTTACTCAAGCTTCCCAATCTTCTATATTTAATTCACTAATTCTTTGAAACTCAGCAACATTATGAGTTACCAAAATTAAGCCATTAGCTATAGCGATTGAAGCTATTTGTAAATCATACGGTCCTATGGGCGTTCCTTTTCTTTCTAAATCCGCGCCCATTTCCCCGTAGATTTCAATACATCTATCGTCAAAAGGCAAAGATATAAACCTATTTAAGAAGCTTTGCTGTTGAATTAAATTTTGTTGAGATTTTTGACTTTTTTTGGCTCCATAAAATAGTTCGGCTTTGACGACAGAACAAACAACTATATCTCTGGGGTTATGGCTTTCTAATCTCTGTTTTAAGTTTAGATTTGAGCCTTTTAGATAGACAATACAAGCATTAGTGTCTAATAGATAAGTCATTAAAGTAACTCCCTTTTTTCAAAATCACCTTGAGGATGTCTGACAAAAGTTTCATCGTTAATGCTTCCATAGGTTTCTTCGATAAACTCATGCCAAGACTGACGCTCTTGTTGGTTATTATCGCCGGCTAAATCAACTTTAGTAGCCAAAATTTGTTTTTCTTTAGGGGTTAAGCTGTTAATAATCTGCGCCAAAGAATCAACTAATTTTAAATTCATAAAAACCTCTGAGAATTGATAATTTTAGATAGCGTTGGGAGCGCGATCGCGCTCCCTCCAACCCGCAAGGCGAACAAATATATTTGAACGTGCGGTTACGATCCGTAGCGATCGCTTTAACGATTAACCGAATTAACCTCCAACCACCCAGCCAAAACATCTTGACTCTGTTCGTCTGCCGATAACCCTTCCATCATCTCCACTACTTCCACCTCTGGAACTTCCAAAAAATAACCATTTAATCCCAAAAAAGTATAAAGCACCATAAAAGCCGTCCTTTTATTACCATCCACAAACGGATGATTTTTTGCCAAACCATACCCATAAGCGGCGGCCAACTCAAAAATAGTAGGTTCGCCGTAAGTATATAGATGTCGCGGCCTTGCCAAACTAGCCGAAAGCAAATTTTCGTCCCTAAGTCCGGCCCTGGCTCCATGTTCGGCGATTTGGTCTTGGTGGATGGCTAGAGCGATAGTTTCGGAAATCCAAATTGGCTCGCTCATTTGGCCAACTCCCGCAAGGCGTTTTTATATTTTTCCTTCCCTTTCCTATAAATTGCCATCGCCCTGTCAAACTCGGACTCCCCAACAGCAACGCCATCAGTCGTTTTAGTCACCGAGAGGCGATCGCCCTCCTTTAAATTAAGCTCCTCCAAAATCTCCCGAGGAAGAACTATACCCAAAGACTCCCCAACCTTCTCAACTTTAACCTCATACATAACAACCTCCTTATTATAAAGTCAGTTCGTAGTAATCGCTTCAGCGATTGGGATAAAATCGCGGAGCGCGATTGCTTTAAATCGCTTCAGCGATTACAACGAACCTTTTTACATCCTTTCTAATACCGAGATGCCCAACAGAGACAGACCCAGTTTTAAAGTGCGGGCGGTTACATCGCACAAAACTAAGCGGGAAGTGCGCGTTGGTTCCTCTGCTGGCAATACCGGACAGCGATCGTAAAACTGATTAAACTTCTGACTCAACTCAAACAAATACTGACACAAACGGTTCGGTAACAACTCCGCCCCCACCATCTCCACTATTTCTGGCAACTGCAACAGATGTTTTGCCAAAACTAACTCCGTCTCCTCCTCCAATAACACCTTCCCATGGCCGCCCAACTTTTCAAAATCGATGCCACCCTTGCGACTGATACCTTGAATCCTGACATAAGCATAGAGCATATAAGGAGCCGTGTTGCCTTGCAGCGCCAGCATTTTGTCAAAACTAAAAACGTAATTGCTGGTGCGGTTTTGGCTCAAGTCGGCATATTTAACCGCGCTCAAACCGATAACTTTAGAGACGTTAGCAATAAATTCTTCCGTCTCGCTGCGGTTTTCCTCCTTCAACCTCGCTTCCAGATCCGCCCTGGCGCGTTTAACAGCCTCATCCAATAAATCCCGCAAGCGAACCGTTTCCCCAGAACGAGTTTTTAACTTCTTGCCGTCTTCTCCCAACACCAAACCGAAAGCAACGTGAACCACTTCCACCGCATCCGGGATCCAGCCGGCCTTCCTTGCCACCTCCCAGACATGGGCAAAGTGGTTGCTTTGGCCGACATCGGTGACGTAGATTAAACGTTTCGCGCCTTCCTTTTCGATGCGGTGGCGGAGGGCGGCGAGGTCGGTGGTGGCGTAGTTGTAGCCGCCGTTGGATTTTTGAACGATGAGGGGCAGGGGTTCCCCGTCTTTGTTGACGAACCCTTCGACAAAAACGCATTTTGCGCCTTGGTTTTCTTCCTGCAAGCCTAATTTATCTAACTCTTCTACCACTCCGGGCAGCATCGGGTTGTAGAAAGACTCGCCTCTTTCGGTTAGTTCGATATCTAGCAGGTCGTAGATGATTTGAAATTCCCGGCGAGATTGCTCGCACAACAGTTCCCAGGCGCGACGGCTATCTTCGGCCCCCGCTTGGAGGCGGACGACTTCTTGGCGGGAGGTTTCTTTGAACTCTTCGTCTTCGTCGAAGCGTTTTTTGGCTTGGCGGTAGAAGGCTACTAAATCTCCTAAGTCGAGGGCGTCGGCGGTAGTGAGGGCGTCGGGGCTAACTTCCCGGAGGTAGGTTATCAGCATTCCGAATTGAGTGCCCCAGTCGCCGACGTGGTTGAGTCGGAGGACGCTGTTACCTTGAAATTCGAGGACGCGGGCGAGGCAGTCGCCGATGATGGTGGAACGTAGGTGCCCGACGTGCATTTCTTTGGCGATGTTGGGACTGGAGAAGTCGATCGCTATTTGTTCCGGGTTGGAAGTTAGCGGAATCCCTAGTCGTTTGTCGAGAGCCATCGCCTTCAATTGGTCTTCCAGATAGACCGGTTTGAGGGTGAGATTGATAAAGCCCGGACCGGCTATTTTTGGGGGCTCGCACATATCGCCGATATCGAGGTTTTCGACTATTTTGGTAGCGATCGCTCTCGGTTTATCTTTCAGGGTTTTTGCGAGAGACATGGCCAGGTTGCACTGGTAGTCCCCAAATTTAGGATTGCTGGCGGGGACTAAGGCAGGATCCGCGTCCGCGAGTTCTTTTCCAAAAGCTGCGCTTATGGCTTCGTTAAATTTAACTTTTAGTCGAGCGAGAGTTGAGTTCATTTTGAAATTTTAGAATTTAGATTTTTACTATTTTTTGGCAATTAAGGGGGCCCGTTTTTGTCCTTTTTTGAGGGCTTTGGGACCAATATTGCCTATTTTAATACGGGGAGGGCGGAGTTTTTTAGCTTTTTTGATGTTTTTTTGCTGTGACGCGCAACACATCTTTTTGTCAAAAGTTTTGGTAATTTGTTAAATCAATTACAGATTGTCTTAAGAAATGTTAAGCTCTTATAAAGAGGACAAACAACAATGATATTTTAAGGAGTCTGTGATGTTATCTCAACCCATTTTTGGCGATCGCTCTCTGAACGAGTCCCTATATCGGGCCCTCTTGAATCGGTTATTTAATTCGGTGAAGGTTTCGACTCGGGGACTTTTGGACGAATGTTATTTTGGCATTGCCCCCAACTCCCAAGGAGTTAAAACCTTTTTCATTATCGCGCCCTACTTGCAAATAGCCGAAGGACTGATTGAGGAGTTAGAGTTATTGCAAGAGCGAGTAATAGCACTGATGCCGGGAACCGGCTTAATTGGTATTTGCGTAAACCCACCCAAAGACGACGGGGGCGATGAAGACAGGGAAGAAGGGGATGCCAACCTTCCCTTGTATATGAGTTGCAGGCTCTTCGAGCTACCGATAGAAGAGTAGCGACGACGATTGTGGGAGTTACTTTGTTTGTTATAATTAAATAATATAAAAACCGTCTCGCTGTCTGACCGAGGCGGTTTTTAATTGTTCGTAGCGATTGTTCGTAGTAATCGCTTTAGCGATATAAGTCTCTTGAAAATCCCTCAAACGATATAAGTCTCTTGAAAATCCCTCAAGCGATATAAGTCTCTTGAAAATCCCTCAAACGATATAGGTCTATGGAAAATCCCTCAAGCGATATAAGTCTATTGAAAATCGCTAAAGCGATTACTACGAACTGCGATTACAACAAACGGCGACTTACCAAGGCAAAACCTCACCGTTAGCGTGCCAAAAAGTGCCAGTATTGTTCGAGTTCAACTTATCAATTCTCGCTATCAATCCTTTAGCCGCATCGGCGGGCGGAATGCCAGTAAAGTTGGTCATTTTCGTGCTAACCAAACCCGGATGCAAAATCGCGACGGCAATTTGGCGCGGTTTCAAATCGTGAGATAAAGATTTACCCGCCATGCTAACCGCAACCTTTGACATTCGATAACCGCAGCCACCGCCAGAAGTATTATCGTCAATAGAACCCCTGGAACTCGTAACAATCGCTATTTTGCCGCCGTTGTTAATTAGTGGGAGTAAAGCATGAGCGATGCGGAGAGTACCGATCGCGTTGACTTCAAATAGGTGGCGAATGTTATCAAAATCTAAGTTAGAGAGAGTATTTATGCCTGCAGGCATTGTTAATTAAAAAATCTAACTTATACTATTTTAATAAAGTTATGGAAGAGTTGTAAAATTCTCCCATAACTTTATTAAAATGGTATAAGGTGCGCAATGCCAGCCCTGTCAAGGTGCTTGAGAAAATTCGTCAAGCAGCC
>CAZUCT010000264.1:0-9688 GCA_964619285.1 uncultured bacterium
CTCCCCACACTCCCCACACTCCCCACCCTCCCCACACTCTGACTTTTTCAGCAAGTCCTAACTATAACTTAATGAGGTAGGGCAGAGGCAGGGCCCCCACCCCGGGCACACTAACGACTCATAGAGAATGAAACAGCCCTGCCCTTGGAGGCTTCTTTAAGTGTCAGCATCGAGTTGTTGGAGCTTTTGTTGTAGTTTTTGTAATTGCTCCAAGGCAGCATCGACCTCAAATTCGATCGCTAAATGGCGCATGGTTTGAAACTGGGACCAATAGGAAGTATCTTTAAAAGCATCTTCCAACTGCTCCAGAGATTCGAGGGCCCCCCCTACATCGGATTGTAACAACTCGGCAATTTTGCCCAAGCGATGGCCAAGGGCGGCAGCATCGATCTCCTTGGAAACTGGCGGGGGGGAAGTATTTTCCTGGGGAGGTTCCAATTGGGACAAGCTTGCCATAACCTTGCGGAATTGGGTAGCAAACTCGGCCATCAAGGCTGGGATGTTTGCAGTTTGGCTGGTAGCGAAAGCTTTTTCTAAAGGGACTGCGGCTTCAAACAACTGGTCTGCGCCGATATTACCTGCAACGCCTTTAATCGAATGAGTTTTTTGGCGGGCGGTTTCATAATCTCGTGCCTCGAAAGCTGTTTCAATTTCTAGCCATGCATCTGCCTGACTGCGGCGAAATCGCAGCAAAAGTTCTCGGTAGGTTTTAGCATTGCCGCGCAAGCGATTCAGCCCTGCGGTAGTATTTATGCCTTCTAAGGGGGGCAGTTCGTTTGCTGGTGGAGTTTCTAACTTGGGAGGCTTTTTTGCGGGGGTAGTTTTGGGCTGGAGGTAACGCCTCAAAGTTTGAAACAAGCGGTCCGGGTCGATAGGTTTGGTAACATGGTCGTTCATGCCTGCTTGGAGGCTGATGTCGCGATCGCCTATCATGGCGTGGGCGGTCATGGCAATAATCGGCAAGTCTTGAAAGCGCTGGCGGGCGGGGTTTTCGGGCTTTGCCATAGCCCGAATGCGTTTGGTTGCTTCCAGACCGTCCATCTGGGGCATTTGGATATCCATCAACACGGCATCGTAAGTCTGGCGGCGTACTGCTGCCACGGCTTCCACGCCGTTATTAGCGACGGTAACTTTAGCGCCGGTTGCTTCCAACAGTTCCTTAGCAATTTGTTGGTTGATTTCGTTATCCTCCACCAAGAGGAGATTAACTCCTTGAAATTGATACTTGTCAAAGGAAGAGAATTGACTGTCGAGTTCGCTGTCACTTTCCTCCCTGCCGAAAACGCGAGCGATACTATTAAATAGTAAAGAACGGCTGACGGGTTTGGCGAGAAACTCATCGATACCGGCTTTTTCTGCCTCGATTTCTATATCTGCTGGTCCGTAGGCAGTTACCAAGATAACGCGGGGTTGTTTGACGATCGCTTTCAAAGAGCGAATCCGACGAGTAGCTTCAATGCCATCTATGCCACGGCGCAGACACCAATCCATCAATACCAGGTCGTAGGGAGCATCCTTTGCCCTTTGTAGCACGGCTTCGATCGCCTCCTCTCCCGAAGCTACGGAACTAGCTTGAAGGGAGAAGGAAAGCAGAGTTGTGAGGAAAATTTCTCTTGCCGTAGCATTATCATCTACCACCAGAACTTTCAGATTGCGCAAATCGGGGGGAATGACGATGTGAGTTTGAGGGGTTGTAAGTGCGGGACTGAAAGCGACGGTAAAGTGAAAATTGCTGCCGCGTCCCAATTCGCTCTCCACAGAGATATCGCCTCCCATCAGGTTAACCATGCGCTTGCAGATAGCCAGCCCCAAGCCGGTACCGCCGTATTTGCGGGTAGTGGAGCGATCGGCTTGAGTGAAGGATTGAAAGAGATTTGCGAGCTGGTCTTGAGTGATACCGATACCGGTATCGCGAACGGAGAAATTCAGCTCGATGCGATCGCTAGTTTGTTGTTTGAGCATCACTCGAATAATTACTTCCCCATGTTCGGTAAACTTGACAGCATTGCTAGCAAGATTGAGCAAAATTTGTTCCAGACGCAGGGGGTCTCCCCGGACGAATTTGGGAACGTCGGCTTCGATTTCAAATAAAAACTCTAAATTCTTTTCTTCTGCCTTTAAAGCGATGAGATTGGCAATATTCTCTAGGACCAATTCTAAGTCAAAATCGACCTTTTCTAAAACCAACCGACCGGCTTCAATTTTAGAAAAATCGAGAATGTCGTTAATCAATCGCAATAATGACTGCCCGGACTTTTCTATTTTGCGCAAATAATCGATTTGTTTGGGTTCTAAATTAGTTTGCAAAGCCAAATGACTCAGACCCAAAATCGCATTCATGGGGGTGCGAATTTCGTGGCTCATAGTTGCCAGGAAACTGCTTTTGGCGGCATTGGCGCTTTCGGCTGCTAGGGTTGCTTCCTCAAGAGCTTTAGTTCGTTCCACTTCCGAGGCCCGCAAGCGGTCTAGTTCTAGGAGTTCTTCTTGAAAGAGTTTTAAACTGGTCAATATTTGGTCGAATTCCAAGTCATAGTTGCCTTGGGTGATTTCATATTCTCCCTCTCGGCAGCGCAAATAGTTAACGGCTTGGGTGATTTCGCTGGCGGGTTTCAAAATAGCGCGAGTCGAATACCAAACTAAGATAACGATCGCTCCAATGCCAACTAAAATGGTCGCGATCGTCACGAACTCCAGAACGACCACCAAATCGTTGAGTTCCCCCATGCTACCTTCGACGCGGCTGCGGGCAGACTCGCTAATATCCTTTAATAAGGCTCTGGTTGTAGTAAAATTGTTGCGCTCTAATTCGTCAATAGCTTTGAGAGCTCCCCGGCGATCGACCTTTTGAAGCTTAGTGATAATCTCGCCCCCAGAAGTCTTGAGCATCTGGAACAGCCTTTCAATTTCTGCTATCTGGACTTTTTCTAGATCTTTTTGCTCTAGGGGTTTCAACTTAGCTAAAGCTAATTCAAACTTCAAGGCTTGCTGGAAGAACGCGGGACGAGCTGTTTCATCGTCCAACATAAAGCGATTCAATGCCGCCATCATATCTCTTGCAGCACCCTGCATTTCCAGATAGTAAAGCATCCCTGGCAGATCGTCGTTGAGAACTTCCTTTAAATCTTGGGTATTCCCCGCATCTGCAATTTCTTCCGCCGTTAATTGCTCCAGGAGCTTTTCTAAAGGCTCGCCGACTTGAAAGAGCAAAAGCTGAATTTGTTCGTTAGCTTTTGCATCTAGGAACGGATCGTAGCTATCCAAAACAAACTGTTGGGCATGCTTGTGATATAATTCGATGAGGCTATCTAACTTTCTCAACTCCGGTTCGTTGAGCGTTTGTGCCCCGATGCGATCGCGAAAATCTAATAATTCCTGATAATTGGAAAGAAAATCTTGGCGTTCTTGGGTTTCTCCCAAAACGTATTTGAGCAAATTTGCATTCAAGTCTCCCAATTCTTCTAACATGGCCAGGCTATTTAAAGCCAGGGGCACTTCTCGTTCTAAAATTTCTTGGCTGGACTCTTTGACTTTGCTACTTAAGACGATAAAGACAAAAGCCACGCCCGCAATTACAGTAATGACTAGACCGAAAGTTAAATTTAGCCGAGCGGCAATAGAGATTTTTTCGCCAATCCCCAATTGTCTTTGAAGGGAAGCTTGGGTTTGGGCCAGCCATTGTTGCAGTTTTTTGAAGTTATTGCTAGGTTCGGGATTGCTATCGCTCATAATTCTACCCCCTTATTTAAGCGTTATTGTGGTCGATTTTGTCAACTATCCGACTTTAGCTGTAGCAGATTCGGAAAAGAAGTGCTGGAGAAGAGCTAAAATGGCTTCGTCGTTAAAGTTACGGGCTAAATTTAAGACGCGATCGCTAAATACTTCATAGCGGTCGTCGAGGTTTCTAATGCGAGTTGCTTCGGATAAGATAGTTTGAATATCGCCGATCCTGGAAGCTCGGTAGAGCTTTTCAAGTTCTTGATAGGGAGGAGGCACGATGTCAGACAGGGAAGCAACCAGCTTTTTATTTCTCACTTTTGCATAAATCCAAGGGATTCGCAAATATTTTTGCAAGCAATTCAAGAGAACGTCTGCCTCAATTGGTTGATTGAGAAAATCGTTGCAACCTACCTCCAAACTGTTAAAGCGTTCCCTTTCCAAGGGGCTGCAGCCTGCCAGAACGATAGAATTTTTACCTTGAGGTAAAGCCCGCAGGCCTTTGATAAATTCAAAGCCATCCATCGCGGGCAAGAGCAAATCAGCGATAACGAGGTCTGGTTGAAATTGGGCGGCTTTTTCTAAGCCTTCTTTGCCATTTCTGGCTAGGGCCACTTCAAAGCCTAAAGGAACTAGCAGATCGACCAGAAGGGAACGATCTAGCCGGTCTGCCTCAACTATTAAGATTTTGCGGCGATCGCCCTCATAGCCTATAATCTGGCTGCAACGCTGACATTTGGCAGCATTGGCCCATTCTGGAGAAACTGGCAAATCGACCTCAAACCAGAAAGTGCTTCCTTGCCCCGGGGTACTGCTTACCTGAATCGTACCGCCCATCAAGTCCACTATTTGGTTGCTTATGGCCAATCCCAGCCCGGTACCTTGAGCCCGCTGTCTGAGACTGCCCAATTGTTCGAAGGGTTGGAAAATATTGGCAAGCTGTTCTGGCTTGATGCCGATACCGGTATCTTCGATAGCGAAGCAGATCCTAGCCTGCTCGAAGTCCAACCCAGCAGACTGTTTTAGTTTCACCTTAAAAGTCACCCTACCTTCTTCAGTAAATTTAATCGCGTTGTCCAAAAGATTGATGAGGACTTGACGCAAGCGTTTCTCGTCGGCACGAAATCCTTGGGGAATGTCTGAATCTACTTCCCAGTCCAACTCGATGTTCTTTTTTTCTGCCCGGATGCGCAACATATCTACAATACCCGAGATAAAGTAAGGGAAAAAAAAATCATTAGGAACCAATTCCAGACGACGAGCCTCTATTTTGGAAAAATCTAGGAGGTCGTTAACCAGATTGAGCAGATGAGAGCCAGATTGTTGAATCACTTCCAGTCCATCCTGCATAGCTGGAGTAAGGTCTTCGTGGCGCAAGAGAATTTGAGCGTAACCGAGAATGCCATTGAGGGGCGTTCTTAACTCGTGGCTCATATTGGCCAAAAATTCGCTTTTAGCTTGATTGGCCGTTTCTGCAGTTTTTTTGGCTTGCTGCAATTCCTTATATAGCCTTTGGAGGGTAAGCTGGACTTTAACCCTAGCCAGGACGATGGCCAAACTGATGGGTTTGGTAATATAATCGGCTGCACCGAGTTCAAATCCTTGGGCTTCATCGCCAATTTCTTTGAGGGCGGTCACGAAAATAACGGGAATATTTTGGGTTTTTTCATTGCTTTTCAAGCGGCGACAAACCTCATAACCATCCATGTCTGGCATCATTACATCGAGTAAAATTAGGTTTGGCTGGGGTTCTGCTGCTGCTAGTTCGAGGGCTTTTTGTCCGTTTTTGGCAGCAATAATTCCATAATCTGCCTTGAGTCCTTCGAGCAAGATATAAATATTTTCGGGATTGTCATCAACTATTAAAATTTTTTCTCTTTTAGTAGGATTTGGATTCATAATTTGAGACTCCTGGGAAAGTACGATTGAAAAGGTATAGCAGTTTTATTTGAGATGGGTCCAAAATATCTACGCTTTTTGTCAATTGTTAATTGTTAATTAACAATTAACAATTGACCATTGTTTAGAGCTGATTTGAAAATGCTATGGAACAGCTATAAAAATGTTTGGGTTACTTCCATTCTCAACAATACTCCTTTTTGATAATAAACATGGAGGTCAGTCCGGGAAACCCATTCTCTTTTCTCCTGACAAAAAGCATTAAATTATTGATTTTATTCTGGCATTTAGATGCACCCGAACGGGAGCATCCCATATTTGTAAAAATATTTTTTCTCAAATCTCGAACCCCCAACATCTCTGACCTCTGACCTCTGACCTCTGACCTAAAGCATTAAATTTTTGGCTTTATTCAAAATTGGGATGCACCCACCCGAACTTCCTTCCTGGCGAAGGGGTTTAGTGGGGAAAAACAGGGAAAATATTGTCGAGGCCGAGTTTTGACCCCAAAAAAGCTCGCCAAGAAGAAGTCGTAGGTTTGGGAAACAGGGAGTAGCGATCGTCCCAGAGAACTATTGGGGGGCCAAAAACAGGGAGTAGCGATCGCCCTGGCCCTAGAGAACCGATCGAGTAATTGGCGTGAAAACTTGGTTTTTGGGTATCTGGTGAAAGCCGATTTTGCTTTTTGATTGCGAATACTCGTTATGAGTATGAAGTAATTTCCAAAGATGCAGGCGGTAATCTCAAAAGTTTGTGCCATAATCTATGCTAGTCCAAATTGCCCATCCACCAATAGCGGAGAAGATTGAATTGTGGAAGTCGTTCAAGAATATATGCAGGGTCTTTACGACAGTGGCCTGTATCCAGACCACTACATCTGCCATCAAAAACGGGGAAATCTAGTTGAAATTGAAGAAGAGGCCACGGGAGTAAGGCGCGAGGTTTTGACCTTCTGTACCAACGATGTTTTAGGTTTGGTCCAATCGGAGGCGGTCAAGCAAGCAGCGATCGATGCTATTCTCCAATACGGTACCTCTAATAGTTCTTGTCCCACTTTAAGCGGTCGCATCGACCTCCATCGCCAACTCGAAAGAGAAATTTCGGCCTTTAAGCATTTACCTCATACCCATCTATTTCTTAACGCTTGGATGGCAATGCAGGCTTTAATCGATGGTTTCTGCCATTTCGCCGCGCCGGTGCAGGGTTTTCACAACGAGAGAGAGACTCTGATAATGACGGACGTTCTCAATCACGGTTGCATCGTGTCGGCGGTGGTAAATGCGGGGACTCGTTCGGGTAGAGTTTTTAGTCACAGCGCTAAAGTTAGGGTGAAACCTTACCGCCATTGCGACGTGGGAGATTTGGCGCGGAAGTTGCGCAGGTATGCGAGACCGGGCGATCGCATTTTGTTGGTTTCCGATGCGGTTTTCTCAATGGATGGGGATATTACTCCTTTGCCTGAGATGCTGGACGTGTTGGAAAATTACCCGGGTAGCGTTATCGTCATGGATGAGGCTCATGCCAGCGGGGCTCTGGGAGCGACGGGAGGGGGGATTTACGAACATTTCGGCATTAGGCCCCAACAAGTTCTCGATCGCGGTATGGTTCCGATAATTATGACGACTTTTTCTAAGTTTGCTGCTTCTGCGGGGGCGGCTATTAGCAGTCATACCAAGGCATTAACGGATCTGTTGGATGTTTGCCCCACTTCGATCGGCACTATTTCTCTGCCGCCGCCGACGACTGCCGCAGCGCTGGAAGCGCTCCGGCAGATGCGCAAAAATCCTCAGTTGGTGCAAACTCTTCAAGCAAACGCTCGTTATTTGCGATCGCGGCTGATAGAACACGAGTTTGAGGCTTTAGGAGAAACTAACGTTATTCCTCTAATTTTGCCTGAGAATCTCAGTCCTAAAAGTTTCGGCCGTCACTTAATAGAAGAATACGGCTTATGGGTTTCTCCGATTTGGTTTATTGCCAAACCCAGGATCCGCATCGTTGCCAACGCCCTCCACACTAAAGAAGAGATGGACCGTCTGGTGGCGGCGATGGTGGCTACTCGAAATGCTTTATACCGTCCGAAAACGATGGTTAATTGTTAAAGGCAAGAGGCAAGAGGCAAAAGGCAAGAGGCAATTCCCCATTCTCCATTCCCTATTTCCAAATAAATGAACTTGATATTCCCGGTATTGAGCGCGATCGCCCGACGCGCTAAAGCTAATTTTGTCAGGAAAACCCGGCAAATTGAAGCCGTACAAGAACGATTTTTGCTAAAGTTACTCCGCGCTCACCAAGATACGGAACTAGGCAGACAATTCGGATTGCCAGAAATTAGCACTATCGATGCTTTTCGGGAACGAGTGCCGATTTTGCCCTACAGCAGCTACGCGCCTTATACGGAACGCATCGCTAAGGGCGAAGCTAACGTACTAAATCCCGATTCGGTAGTTTATATCAATCTCACGAGCGGTTCCACCGGCAGTCAGAAGAAAGTGCCGGTAACTAAACGCTTCCACAAATCTTTGATAAGCGCTAATATTGCATCGATAGGTTTTTGCTTGGATGCCCTGTCGGCAAGAAAGTTACAATTCGGCAAACTGTTAGTAACTAATTCTACAAATATCCAAGGAAAGACTGATGGCGGTATCGAATACGGTCCGGTGACGGTGGGCAGTTTGCGTCGGGGTCAACTGCTCTATCAATATGTATTGGCTAACTCCTACGATACTTTAGCGATCGCCGAGAGCGTATCCCGCCACTACGTCTGCTTGCTGTTTGCCTTGGGGGATGGGGGGGTGCGATCGCTGGTGGCTAATTTTCCGATGCTGGTGTTGCGGACGTGCGGCTATTTAGAAAAATACGCTTCCGAGCTGATAAACGATTTAAAAACGGGAACGATAGCTCCTTGGGTACAACTCCAACCCGAACTTCGCGCCAAACTGGAACGACGGTTGCGCCCCAACCCCGAACGGGCGCGAGAATTGCAGGAGATTCTCAAATCTGAGGGACGACTCACCCCCATACTCGCTTGGCCGCAATTATCTTTTGTCACCTCTGCCTTTGGGGGCACTTCGGATTTTTACTTTGAGCGTTTCCCCGATTATTTTGGCGATACTCCGAGATTTGGCGGCATTTTTGGAACTGCGGAGGGGCATTTCGGCATTTATCACGATTTTAATAACGAAGGAAGCATCCTCGCGATCGACAGCGGTTTTTTTGAATTTATCCCAGAGGCAGAGTGGGAGGCAGAACAACCGAAAACGGTAATGCCTTCTGAGGTAAAGACCGGCAAACGCTATCGAATTTTAGTAACGAGTTACAGCGGTTTCTACCGTTACGACATCGGCGACGTGGTGGAGGTGTTAGGTTTTTACGAACGGACGCCGATAATCGTATTTCGCCACCGACGGGGGGGGTTGCTCTCATCGACGACGGAAAAAACCACGGAATTTCACGTCACCCAAGCGATGCGGGCGTTGTGCGAAGAACTTAAGGTTGAGCTAGACGATTTTTGTATCGCTTTATCTGCCGATGAGGTTCCAGCGCGGTATCTGGTTAATATAGAGTTAGCGGTGGGTGCCCGTTTGGATAACCCGAAGGCGTTTTTGGAGCGTTTCGATTATTGGTTGGCGGAGTTTAACAATCCTTACGGCACGGTGCGCGGGAGCGAGGTACCCCCACCGCGACTGCAAATTTTAGCGCCGGGGAGTTTTGCCGTGGTGCGGCGGCGACAGGTGGAGAAGGGAATGTCGGATTCTCAATTGAAGTTTCCCCACATCAGCGAGGATCGGAAGTTGCTGTCGGGGTTGACGGTGGTGGAGGAGATTGGGTTGTAGCAGATGTTCGTAGCGATCGCTTCAGCGATATAGGTCCAACAGATGTTCGTAGCGATCGCTTCAGCGATAAAGGTCCAACAGATGTTCGTAGTAATCGCTTCAGCGATAAAGGTCCAACAGATGTTCGTAGTAATCGCTTCAGCGATAAAGGTCCAACAGACGTTCGTAGTAATCGCTTCAGCGATAAAGGTCCAACAGACGTTCGTAGTAATCGCTTCAGCGATATAGGTCCAACAGACGTT
>CAZUCT010000265.1:0-9683 GCA_964619285.1 uncultured bacterium
TTATTTGCATAACGGACGTGTCGTTCTTGCCTTGTGAAGACATCCCCTATTTAGCGCCAAATCGTAGGTTGGGTGGAGTGAAACGCAACCCAACAAGTCGGTACCTTATTACTACGCAAGTCCTTAGAGATGCCGAGGAAATTTCTGATGTCATTCGCCAAGCTAGAGTCGATGAAAACGGCAACAGAATTTGGTGGTAGTTGATTTAAACGAGAACTCCCCCTGGCTGGGAGCAGTTAATACCATTTTAATAAAGTTATGGAAGAGTTGTAAAATTCTCCCACCTTTCTGACCTCTGACCTCTGACCTCTGACCTCTGACCTCTAAATCATAAGTCTTTCACATCTTTACTAAATTGGTATAACAAAATTGATTTTTATAGCCCCGAAACCCGGTTTTTTCAAAAACCGGGTTTCTGAATCAATACCTTCGCCATTTTCTGGTTGGTGTGGGATTGGCGATCGCCTTTAGCTCTCCCCGATGTATTTTAGCATAAATTAGATATGGGTGCATCTCAATTTTGAGGAAAACCTACAATTTAACGCTTTTTGCGAGCTTGCTAACTGCTAATTGCGAGCTTGCAGGGCTCTAGAACGCAATTAGCAATTAGCGATTAGCGATTAGCGATTAGCCATTTTCTATTTTTACAAATATGGGATGCTCCCTTAGATATTTTTAGCTAAAATTATGACAGGTAACTAAAAAATAGGAGTCAAAATATGAATAAAAAGTCCAATTCCTCAGTATCTTTCTCTCCCGAATCCATCGCCGATGCAGCAAGCGAGCTGTGCCAATCAATTTTTGAGGAAGCCTCGGCGGCAACTAAAAACATAGTTCAAACCGGCGAAGGAGTAGGAATGGCTCTGGGAGATTTTGCCGAAAACAGTACCAGGCAAGCACACAAATTATTAGAACAAGCAACGGCCGACACGGGACGGACCATCCAATCTGCGGCCAAAAACCCCGTCCTCAAATTTCTGAGCAACCTTTGGGGGGCGGGTTGGTTAAAAACGCTCTTGGGGGATATCGATACTAAAGAAATGGAAGCAAAAGTGCAAAAGCTCAAACTAGAATATCCCCAAGAAAACCCGAATCAAATCGCCCATCGCCTGATGCTAGATAAAGCTTGGGAAGGAGGTAAAGTCGGACTGGTAACTAATATTATTCCTCCCATCGCCGTGGCCATGTTTGGCATAGAATTAGCTGCTACTACTAAAATGCAAGCGGAAATGATTTATGAAATTGCTTCGGCCTACGGTTTGGACTTGAGCGAACCCGAAAGGCGAGGAGAAGTTCTCGCCATTTTTGGTTTGTCTCTGGGAGGAAACACTCTCAAAACCGGTTTGAGTTTTGTAGAAATTATCCCAGGAGTCGGACCGGTAATTGCTGCTTCTTCTAATGCAATGATGCTCTATGCTTTGGGCTTTACCGCTTGTCGCTTTTACGAGGCGAAATTGCATAATGCTTCCTTAACCGTGGATGCTTTCTCCAAAGAAACCGACGGCCAACTGGAATCTGCTCCCGAACAGTTGGCGATTATGGATAAAATATTGGCTCGTATGGTTTTAGTTAGCTATCCCAATAAAGCCCGATCCGATATTTTGTCTGCTTTAACAACTATTGCTCCTTCCTCTGCTAAGGATATTGAGAGCCACCTCAAAAATCCCGAACCTTTAGAGGAACTTCTGGAGGAATTAAATCCCGAATTGGGGATGTCGGTTTTGGCTCAATGCTATCGCATTGCTAAATTAGATGGCGTTATTACTGCCGAAGAACGGGAAGTTTTAGAGGCGATCGCTCAAAAATTTGACATCGATATGGATGCTTTGGAACGGGAAAATAACGACTCTCCCACAGGGTAGGAATACTATTGGGGAGCGATGCTCAAAAAGCGATCGCTCCCAACTCAAGCTTATTCCACTACTCGAACGTCGAGATTTACCTCTTCCACCCCTTTAATTTCTTTAGCTAAAGGTTCGATAGTTTCGTATTCCTTTTCATTGGGAACCGTTCCGACAATCAAAACCTTACCATCTTCGGCATCGACAGTCAGTTTCCCCCGAGGAATGTTCGCTTCTAACTTAGCTCTGACTTCGCTCTCGAGATCCGAGTTCATTCTTTCTTGTTCGTCGCCAAACCACTCGTTTCTTTCTTCCCTGGCACGAATATCGGCATTGAGTTGTGCTTGACGAATGTTATTTTCGCTGTCTTCGCGGGTTTCCTCCGTCGTACCGATATCTTCTGCCGTATCGTTGGTAGAGTCGGGAGCGTCATAGCTGGTTCTGGCAACATCGCAGGCAGAGATGCCAAAAAGTAAAAGACTCCCAAAAATTAAAGATGCATATTTTTTCATGTTATTTCCTCCTATTTTTTGATTGTTTTTTGATAAGGGACTTAGCGGTGGGTCGGGACAACTCCTATTCCTGGATGATGTTTGGCTGCCACTGCCTCAGTTTCCTTCTCGACGCGATCGCTCGTTTTCATCGTTCCCGCATCGTAAATGCCCCACTCTTCAACGTTGCGATTTTCGACAATGGATCGAGCGTGTTCCATCTCGGCTTGAGTACCTACCAACATCAGGAGATAATCGCCCCTGGCAACGCGATCGCTATATACTTTAGTTCGTTCTTCGGGAATCCCCAAACCGATTAACGCTCCAAGCAAACCTCCACTGGCAGCGCCAATACCTCCCCCTGCGAAAGTTGTAGCCAGAGCGGTTGCTTCCGCGCCAGCTAAGAGGATCGGTCCCACCCCCGGGATTGCCAGGGCCCCTAACCCTACCAACAAACCGGTTACGCCTCCTAAAGCACCGCCGGCCACTGCTCCCTTGGCAGCACCTTCTCCTGCTTTATTGCCTAACTTTTTGCCTGTTTCTGTTTCTGAGATTTCGCTTCCAGATATTTCTTTTTGAAGGTTGGGGTCTCTGGCGATCGCCGATACCCGATCTAAATCGAAACCTTCCTCTTTGAGCTTCTCAATGGAGCTTTTTAAATCTTCAAAGTTTTGAAAAACCCCTAGAGCTCGTTTCTTTTTGTAAATTGATTCTGTCATCTGTTCTCCTCTCATGTAATTTGCCTACAGACATTTTTGTTAAACTATATTACTACAATGAGAAAAAAACAAGCGATCGTCATCTATCCTTTGGCTTAAATTTGCAGAGGTTATAACAAAGTTTACTTTTTTTCATCCTTCTAAGGTAATGTTTTTTATTTTTCGCTGTTTTGGGTTTGGGGAGGAATGGGTCATTTTATCGATTCCGGTTTGGCGGCCAGCCAACATCTGCCATTAGAGGGATGAAGGAAGAGGGGTTATGGGGTTAATCTAAAAATAGCTAAAAAATAAAAGCAAGGAGGAAAACATTATATGCCTTTGGCAAAATTAGCAGACGTTTATCCTAACTACAAAGAGAAGGTTTTTGACGGAGAAGACATTAAAAAATACAGCGCCTATACCCTCGAAACCGAAGAAAAAATAGGCGAAGTTGACGATGCTTTGATTGACGAGCAAGGTCGCTTTCGGTATTTGGTAATCGACACCGGTTTCTGGATTTTTGGCAAGAAAGTCTTGCTGCCCACGGGTCGCGCCAAAATCGACTACGGTCGCAATCGCGTTTATACCATCGGTTTGACTAAAGAGCAAGCAGAACACTTGCCTAAATACGACGACGATATGACGGTGGACTATGACTACGAAGAACAAGTCCGCAACGTTTATCGGCCTAGTGCAACCTCTGACACAACTCGACCTAGCTACGATGCTAGCAGCTATGGTTACGAAAAAGAGCCGGAGCTCTACGATACAACTGAAGACAGTCACGGCAGGTTGAAACTGTACGAAGAGCAAGTCATTACAAATAAAGAACGCCATAAAGCAGGCGAGGTTGCTGTTGGCAAGCGAGTAGAAACAGAAACAAAAGAAGTTTCCGTTCCAGTAGAAAAAGAGCGCGTAGTTATCGAACGCACTTCTCCAACTGACAAGCAAAAAGTAGCTTCAGGGAAGGCTAACTTTAAAAATGAAGAAGTCGCCCGCATGGATGTTTACGAAGAGTCGGCGGATATCGACAAAAAAGCTTTTGTCCGCGAAGAAGTGAAAGTCAAGAAAGAAGTGGAACGCGACAGCGTGGATGCCAAAGAAAAAGTACGTCACGAAGAGTTAGACGTAGATGCCGAGGGTCGTCCGGTAATTCATACTCACGGCAAACAGCGCTAAGATTCTCGAAAAAGACATTTTTGGTTGATTATGCAAGCCCTAATCCTAATAAAGAAAGTATGTCTGAGGAAGAAAACCAGAAAAATCTTCAGTTGCTAGAAGAAAAAGTGGAGGTTAATCGCAGGAAGGAAAAAGTAGGAGAAGTAGTGGTAAGCAAACAAGTAGAAACTAAAACGGTCGAAGTCTCAGTTCCCGTCAAACAAGAAAAATTAATTGTGGAACAAATAGACAGCAACGGCAGCAAACAACTTGCCGAAGTGGAGCTAGCCCAAGAGAAAATTACTGGCGTCGAAAAAGAGTCTTCCGTGAATTATGCTGAATATATCGTCGCTGGCGAATTTATTTCCCCAAGGGTTGCCAGAGATGCTTTAGCAGCAATTCACAACGGATGCGCTAAAATTCGCTTGGAAATAGTGGTGGAAAATCGCGAACTACAGCAAATTTATCAAGAGATATTTGATGGCTGCACTAACTCTTAACTTCCAGTCGTTATCTATCAAAAGTTAGACTTTTCTGCAATAAATCATTTCAAAATATTCCCTTTGATAGACGATTGAGCCTAGAGAAAATGTTTAGAATATTAATGTAACTTAGAAAAAAGGAGTTTATGAGTAAGATTAACATTGGCTTAACAGACGAACAACGCAACGCCGTAATCGGTCTTTTAAATGCCGATTTAGCAGACTTATATCTATTGCTCATCAAGACCAAAAAATATCACTGGGATGTAGTCGGCCCTCAGTTTCGCTCTCTACACGAGCTCTGGGAAGAACATTATCAGTCATTGACCACCAACATCGATGCTTGTGCCGAAAGAATCAGGATGCTGGGAGGCTTTCCCCTGGGGACTGCTGAAGGCTTTCTCAAAGAGGCTACCATTAAAGAACATCCAGGGGATTTGCCTACTGCAGATGAAATGGTTAGGCGGTTGGTAGAAGACCACGAAACGATTATTCGCAACTTGCGAGCTCATATTAAAAAGTGTTCCGAAACTTATGGCGATGAAGGAACTTCGGGCTTTTTAACAGACTTGCTCGAAGAGCATGAGGAAATGGCCTGGATGCTTCGTTCCTTTATCGAAGGTCAAATATTCGAGCCCAATGGCAGTCCGTCAAATGTTTCCAGTAAATCTACCGTTGCTGCTAACTAAAGGCTCTTTCCTATAAGTTTTTAGAGAAGTTTAAAGGAGAAGAAAATTTAATGTCCCAAGAGTACAAAGCAGAAAAAACCATCACCGCAATCTTTAAGGAAGAAAGTCAGGTTAACGACGTTATTAGACGTTTGTTAAAGCGTGACGTTCCCAGAGACCACATCTCGGTAATGGGAAGAGACTTTCAATCCCAAACTCGCATTTCTGGCTTTATTACCAAAAAAGACGTGATTCTGGGAGGTTTGCGGACTGGGGCTCTTTTTGGTTCCCTGTTCGGTTCTCTGTTGAGCTTGCTGACTGGTGTCGGCGTGTTGTTTATTCCCTTCGTCGGTTCCGTAGTTGCCGCCGGTCCTATTAGTGCAGTGTTGCTGGGGGCCGCCACGGGAGCGATCGCCGGTAGTGCCGGTGCCGGTTTGGCCTCTGCTCTGGTAGCTTTGGGAATGCCAGAAGATAAAGCTACCGTTTACGAAACTCGTTTAAAAGCGGGGGAATTTATCGTGATGGCAGAAGTTCCTGGGGAGAAGTCTGGGGAGTATCGACTGTTGATGGAGAGCGCTGGTGGCGAGGAAATTCATCTGAGCGATCGCCCCTTACCTCGTCCCTGCCCCGGTCGCTGTAACGGTCCCGAAGACCTATCTCCAGAGGTTCGCTCTCATCTTTCCGATGGGGCACAACGGACTTTCGTGGAGCGTTACAACGCCGTTTTCGATGAAACCCAGGATGAACTACAAGCCGAACAGGCTGCCTGGAAGACAATTCATCAACAATATTCTGAAGACGAAAACGGGGTTTGGTCGAAGCAAAAAGTAGCGGCCTAACAGAAGAAAGGGGACTGAATTAATTCGGTCCCTTTAGGCTTCAAGTCCCTTTAGGTTTCAACAATTAATAACAATTAGAAATTAGCGTTAAATTCTTGGTTCCCGACAGCAAGCCCTAATTAATCGCCCATATTGGTCTTTACTCCTGCTATTATTGCGATGCCTACAGTAAACAGAACTAAAGACCAAATTATATAATTTGGTATGGCAGAAAAAATTCCTAAACCTCGTAAAAGCACTATTACACCTATAACTACTAAAGCTATACCTAAACTATAGAGAACTACTGTCGTGCCTAGTTTTGGCTTGGGAGATCTACTCATTTCTCATCATCCTCTTAATTTGCGTTTGGCATTGTATCATTTTTTTTCGCTTTTGTCATCTATCTAAAGGTAGAATTATTTCGCGACCCAGAAACCCGGTTTTTTCAAAAAACCGGGTTTCTTAATTCCATATAAAAACTATTTGACAGGCAAAGTAATCGCAAACAAACTACCTTTATTTAACTCAGATTTTACGTCAATAACGCCCCCGTGAGCCTCCACTATTTGACGGCATAAATGCAGTCCCAAACCGGTACCGGAACGCTTGTGGTTTCCTTGACGAAAGCGGTCAAAAATACTGGCTTGGATTTCGGGGTAAATGCCTATGCCCGTGTCTTCTATTTCCAGAGTTAGCCAATTAGAATAACTGTCGGTTTCGGTAGGAATTGGGCTAAGAGAATTCTTCAAACTAATGGCGATAAAACCCTTATCGGTAAACTTGATAGCATTGCCAATCAAATTAGTTAAAACTCGCCGCAGTTCCAAGCGATCGCCCCTAATTATCTGCTTCTCTTTTGTAGTTGTGAAATTTAATTTCAGTTCCAGTCCTTTTTCCAAAGCAAGAGGTTTGAGTTGAGTTACTAAATCTTCGATTAACTCTCCTATATTAATAGGAATAAAACTGAGAAATTTTTCGCCGCTTTCGTATTTATAAACATCCAACAAAGTATTCAACATCTCCAGCAGATTTTTGTTACTGTCGAGCATGCTGTCGAAGGCTCGATCCATTTGAGGAGAAACATCTCCAAAAGCTCCTTCCTTAAGCAAATTTAACATTCGCTTGGCGGCAACTAAAGGAGTTCGCAAATCGTGGGTCAGACAGTAAACAAAATTTTCTCTTTCGTCCATACTGTATTTAAGACGTAAAAGAGACCTTACTCTCGCTTGAAGTTCGTCAATTTGAACCGGTTTGCGAATAAATTCATCGGCGCCCAAATCTAATCCTTTTACTACGCTAGACTGTTCGTGAGCGGTAATTAACAGAATCGGAATAAAAGGCAAATTGCTCTGAGAACGAATCCAAGTTGTGACGTCATAGCCGCTCATACCCGGCATCATTACGTCCAGGATGATTAATTTCGGATGCGATTTGAGAATTTGGTCTATAGCCCTAGGACCATCGTTGGCTAAAACGACTTCATAGCCTTCTTGTTCTAGTGCTAATTGAATGAGAAATAAATTATCTGGACTGTCATCTACAGCTAGAATGTAGTTTTTTTTATCCTGAGAATATTTCGACATGATTTTACTTTTTAGGGCTTGCTGAATCAACCAAGAAGTTAACAATTAGCAAGGTAAATTCTTGGTTTTATTAAAAATTTGGATGGACTATTAATTAGTTGCTTGAGGCGAAAGGGTAAAAACTTGCTGCTGGTTCCTCCAGGTTTGTCTTTATCTTCCTTTCCCTCCACATTACGGGGCAATTGTACTAAGAAAGTAGAACCTTTTCCTAATACGCTTTCTACGACAATTGTACCCTCCATCATATTAACTAAAGAGCGAACGATCGCCAATCCCAACCCGGTACCGGAATGCTTGCGAGTAATAGTTTGATCTGCTTGGCGGAAGGCTTCAAAAATTAGCTCCATGTTCTCTTGGGCAATGCCAATGCCGCTATCTTCAACGGCGAGTGCAATTCGCTCTTTTGTCTGTTCCCAAACTTTTATTTTCACATACCCAGAAGCAGTAAATTTAATGGCATTAGATAAGAGATTAACTAAAATGTGCCGCAGGCTCGTGCGATCGTTGACAACTAAACTATTTTCTAGCTCTAATTCCATCTCTAAATCTAAATTTTTCTCTATGGCCAGACTGCGGATTTCTTCAGTAGTAAGAGTTACTAACTCAGTTAAATCAAATTCTTCTACTTTCAACTCCAAACGACCCGCTTCGATTTTAGAGAAATCTAGCACTTCGTTCAACATCGCCATTAAATTTTGAGAGTTGTTAAAAATTCGCTTTACCATATCCAATTGCTGTTGGGAGAGGGGATCTGGATACTGGCGCAACAACAATTGAGAAAAACCCATAATTGAATTCATCGGAGTTCTCAACTCGTGGGACATATTCGCCAAAAACTGAGATTTTAGGCGGGATGCTTCTATTAATTGTTGGTTTTGTTGTTCGATTTGTTGGCGCTGATTTTCTAGTTCTTGATTTTGCTGTTTGAGCAGTTCGTTACTTTCGCGCAGTCGTTGATTTGCTTTTTCCGCTTCCATTTCTGCAGTATGGATGCGGATAGCATTGCGCAGGGTTTGGGATAGAGTTTCTGGGGATACCTTAGATTTCGAGAGGTAATCCGAGGCCCCTGCTTTCATCATTTCTACTGCAATTTGTTCGTCGCCTTGACCGGTTAAGACGATGGAAGGAACTTTTATTCCCATTAACCGCAAATCTTTAATCAGTTCTATACCGTCGCGATCGGGCAAGCGATAATCGAGTAAAATGCAGTCAAATTTACTTTTTTTCAAACTAGCTAAAGCGATGCCACTATCTTCTGCTTCGACGATTTCCAGATCGAAACCTGCTTTTGATAGAGCCCTGCGGACTGCCATCCGATCTACTTCGTCATCGTCAACAATTAAAATTTTAAACTTTTCATTCATAAGTCGATCGCCTTAATTTGCATAAGTTAACTATAACATCTCGCACAGAGTCCAGTATTTATTTAGAGTTAGCATCACGTCAGCAAATTTAGAGAAAGTAACGGGTTTGAGAATATAGCCTGCCACGTTCAGATGATAAGCTTCTATCCGATCTCTATCTTCATCGGAAGTGGTCAGTACGATTACTGGAGTTACTTGCAGTTCTGAATCTGCCCGCAGTTCGTGGAGAAATTCCAGTCCGTTCATTTTGGGCATATTTAAGTCTAAGAGAATCAGACGGCGGCTTTTAGGTATTACGGGGGCTTGGCCATCTGAGCTTCGCAACATTGCCAGGGCCTCTAAGCCATTGCTGGCAATATAAAGAGGATTAGGGATCTTGTTTTTTTTGAACGCTCGTTTGACGTTCATTACATCGACTTCATCATCTTCGACCAGTAAAATATTAATAGCTTTTTCCTCGATCATGGTCTGGGTTTTTACCGATTCAGCATTTTGCCACGACGTATTTTACACCATAATAAACGGGAGCATCCCATATTTGCAAAAATAGAAAATGGCTAATCGCTAATCGCTAATC
>CAZUCT010000266.1:0-9668 GCA_964619285.1 uncultured bacterium
AATCGCTTTAGCGATAAAAAGGCCCGTTCGTCGTTCGTAACAATCGCTTTAGCGATAAAAAGGCCCGTTCGTCGTTCGTAGTAATCGCTTTAGCGATAAAAAGGCCCGTTCGTAGTAGTAGTAGTGCAGCACAGCTAAAGTGGTGGGTAAAAAAGCAGTGCGAGCGTCCCCGCGCGCGGCGGGCTCCAAAACCCACGAAGAGTACTAACGTACTCGTCAGGAGTTACCCACAATTTTAGCCGTGCTGCGCTAGTAAGGTGCGCTGCGCGCACCTTACCGATCTAACTACCTAATAACTGGAGCTCGTAAAACCTCATTAGACTCAAAAACTCGCGCCACCTTAGCAGTTTCCGCCAAAGTAGGCACGGACGCCCGCAAAGTATTCGTCAGCTTCACCGTCGTTGCGTCGTAGATTTCAGTAACAATCTTCGGATACAAACCGATACCAATTATCGGCACCAACAAGCAACCAATAATAAACACCTCCCGAGGTTCCGCATCCACCAAAACCTCGTGTTCGATTAACTCCTTGTTTTCGGCACCGTACAAAATCTCGCGCAACATCGACAGCAGATAAATAGGAGTCAAAATCACTCCCACCGCTGCCAACAGCGTTACCAACAATTTAAAAGTCAAATTGTAAGCATCGCTAGTAGCGAAACCGATAAATACCATCACTTCGGCCACAAAACCGCTCATGCCCGGCAAGGCCAAAGATGCCATCGAACAAGTAGTCCACATGGCGAACACCTTTTTCATCTTTTGACCGACGCCGCCCATCTCGTCCAACATCAGGGTATGGGTGCGATCGTAAGTACATCCCACCAGGAAGAACAAACTCGCCCCAATCAATCCGTGGGAGATCATTTGCAGCATGGCGCCGCTAGTTCCCAAAGAGGTAAAGGAACCCAAACCGATGAGAACGAAGCCCATGTGAGAGATGGAAGAATAGGCAATTTTGCGTTTGAGGTTCCTTTGGGCGAAGGAAGTCAAGGCCGCATAGACGATGTTAACTACTCCCAGTATCACCAACACTGGGGCAAAATAGGCGTGGGCGTCTGGCAGCATTCCGGCGTTCATGCGGAAGAGGGCATAACCGCCCATTTTTAAGAGAATGCCCGCCAGTAACATGTGGGCCGGTGCCGTTGCTTCCCCGTGGGCGTCGGGCAGCCAGGTGTGTAAGGGGAAAATTGGCAGTTTGACGGCGTAGGCGATTAAAAATGCCGCGTATAATAATAGTTGGAGGTTGATGGGGAAGTCTTTAGCGGCGATCGCTCTCATGTCGAAAGTCACCGTATCGCCATAAAACGCCATGGTCAAAGCTGCCAAGAGGATAAACAGAGAACCGCCTGCGGTGTAAAGGATAAACTTCGTCGCCGCGTACAATCTCTTTTTACCGCCCCAGATGGCGAGGATGAGATAAACCGGGACTAATTCCAGTTCCCACACCAGGAAAAATAGCAACAGATCCTGAACGGCGAACACGGCAATTTGACCGCCGTACATTGCCAACATCAGGAAATAAAACAGCTTGGGTTTAAAAGTAACCGGCCAAGCTGCCATTATTGCCAGGGTGGTAACAAAACCAGTGAGGATAATGAGGGGCATGGCGAGACCGTCGGCCCCCACGGACCACCTCAAGTCTATCCCTGGCAGCCAAGTATAACTTTCGACAAGTTGCAGTTCGCCGGAACTGAGGTCGTAGCCGGTACAGAAGGCGGCGACGATAACGGCAAAGTCAATTAGTCCGACGACGAGGGCGTACCATTTTACGGTTTTACCGTCTTTATCTGGAATTATGGGAATTAGCAGGGATGCCGCTATGGGAAAGAGGATGATAAATGTGAGCCAAGGAAAGTCGATCATAGATGTTGGTAATGGGTAATGGGTTGTTTGTAGCAAGCATTTAGGTGCTTGAAAAAGTTCGCTTGTAGCAAGCATTTAGGTGCTTGAAAAAGTTGAATGATTTAGCGCTAAAGCGCTTACTACGAACTTTTTCTACTAACTGATTCCGGAGAACACGACGAAGCCGAGGACTCCGACAAAGATAATCAAGGCGTAGAATTGGGCGCGACCGGTTTCGATGTATTTCAAACCTTCGCCGCTGATGATGGCAATAAAACCGGCGACGTTAACTGCCCCATCGACGATTTTAAAGTCAACTTCCATGACTTGCCGCGCCAGACGGCGACAACCTTTAACAAATAGAAGCTCGTTGATGTCGTCGAGATACCATTTGTTGAGAGAGAAGTTGTAAAGGGCAGGGTACTTGTTGGCGATCGCTGCCGGGTCGATTTTCTTGCTCAAATACATCAAGGAAGCAACGGTAATGCCAATTAAAGCAATACCGACGGAATTACCGCCCATAATCAAAAATTCGGTGAGGTTAAATTCCGCCAGTTCTTCGATAATATGCTCCAAAGATTCCCCTGGGGCATAGATGAACTTCTCGAATAAGTTGTTAAAGGGGGTTCCCAAGAAACCAATTATCATCGAAGGAACCGCCAAAGCCATCAGAGGTATAGTCATGGTCCAAGGAGACTCGTGGGGTTCTTCGCTGTGGTGGGCATCGTGGTTGCGATCGCCTTCTAGTTCGTGAGGATCCATTGCGCCGGGACCGAATGCCATAGCTGGCGCGGTCGATTTTTGCAGCAGTTTTTCTTTAATCTCCTCGTTGGTGCCCCGGAATTCGCCCTCGAAAGTGCTGAAGTACATTCGGAACATATAGAAAGCGGTCATGCCAGCAGTTAACCAACCGACAAACCAGAGGAAGGGGTTGGCGGCAAAGGCGCTGCCGAGGATTTCGTCTTTAGACCAGAAACCTGCAAAGGGCGGGATACCGCAAATGGCGATGGTGCCGATTAAAAAGCAAATTGCGGTGATGGGCATATACTTGCGCAAACCGCCCATTAGTCGCATATCTTGGGCGAGGTCGGGGTTGTGTCCGACGACCTCTTCCATGCCGTGAATGACCGAACCGGAACAGAGGAACAGCATGGCTTTGAAGTAGGCGTGAGTCATTAGGTGGAACAGACCGGCGCTGTAGGCACCGACTCCCATTGCCATGACCATGTAGCCTAATTGAGAAATGGTGGAATAGGCGAGACCTTTTTTAATGTCGTTTTGGGTGAGGGCGATAGTTGCTCCCAGGAAGGCAGTGAAGGCGCCTGTAAAGGCGATGATGTTCATTACTATTGGGAGTCCCTCGAAGACGGGGTACATTCTGGCAACGAGGAAGACTCCGGCGGCGACCATCGTGGCGGCGTGGATGAGGGCAGAGATGGGCGTGGGGCCTTCCATCGCGTCCGGCAGCCAGGTGTGGAGGGGGAATTGGGCCGATTTGGCGACGGGGCCTAAAAAGACCAGAACGCCGAATAAAGTGGCCATTGCCCCGCTGAGGGCCCCGACTTCGACGAGGTGATGGAGGCGAAAGCCCATTTCCTCAAACTCAAAGCTACCGGTGGCCCAGTAGAGGCCGAGCATTCCCAAAAGCAAACCGAAGTCGCCGACGCGGTTGACGACGAAGGCTTTTTGGCAGGCATCGGCGGCGGGTTTGCGATCGTACCAGAAACCGATGAGGAGGTAGGAGGAGACGCCTACCAGTTCCCAGAAGATATAAATTTGGACCAGGTTGGGACAGATTACGAGGCCCAGCATGGAAGAGCTAAACAGGCTCAAATAAGCGTAAAAGCGCACATATCCCGGGTCGTGGGCCATGTAACCGTCGGTGTAAACCATGACGAGGAAGGCCACGGTGGTGACGATCGCCAACATGACCGCGGTGAGATGGTCTATGGTGTAGCCCATTCTCAGGGTAAAGTCACCGGCTGCGGCCCATTCAAAGGTCCGCACTAAGGGTTCGTGGCCGTTGATTTGACTCCAGAGGATAGCGAAGGAGAGTACCATCGAGGCTCCCAGGAGGGAGACGATGAAGATTGCGACTTTTTGCCGCAGGTTGTTGGTGATGCGGTTGTAGGAGATTAGTCCTAAACCGACTACCATGGCCCCGAGTAGGGGTAGGACTGGAATCAACCAGGCGTATTGATAGAGGGGTTCCATAAGTTATGGGACTTTAATACTTCTTTATTTTGTTTTCAAGGGTTTTTGACCTAGAAATGGCCAAAAAAAACACGAATTTGGCAAAACTGTAAGTAATTGTTACACAGAGTTTCTATGGGTCAAGGTAAGTATGGGTTTTTTTTAATTTTGGGCCAACTGTAAGCTGGAATAGCAAAACGGCTTTTTTGGATTACCACAAGGTTTGATTTTTGTCAAGAGATTTAAAGAGAAATGAATCTGTAGGGGCAAAGCATTCGGGGGATAAGCTTGCTAAAAAAGCGTTAAGGGACTTGCCATTTAATAAAATACCGATGTGTTGGGTTCCGTTTCACTTCACCCAACCTACCATTGGTACTCTATTTTTTGGCAAGTCCCTAATATTAATGTCCGAATGCTTTGTCGGTGCCCTCGCATTTAACCTTTGTGCTAAAATGGAGCATCTATTGATAAGATGACTAAATTAAACAAGCTAATCGAAAAATTTCTGGCAAACCCACCCGAGGCACGTTTTGAAGAGGTTCAATATGTGCTTGAGGCTTTTGGGTTTGAGGAAAAACGCTCTAAGGGAAGTCACCACATATTTGCAGACTACCAAGGACGAATGTTAACGGGAGCACGTCACCTTTGAAGGGAACTAACAAGTTATCGCTTTAGGCAAGAGGCAAGAGGCAAGAGGCAAGAGATAAGAAAGTTTTTAGGCTTAAAAAAACTATTTTTGCAAAACTGACGTGCTCCCAATGTTAACTCTTCCCAAAAAAGGGGGCAAGAAAGTCAAGAGAGCGTACATCAAAAAAGTGGTAAGTTTGTTAAACTTAGAGGAATGGTTCAGTCAAACACAAGCCGACGACCGACCGGAAAATCTCAATATTGAAAACAATGACCAACCAGAAAATGACCAACAACCAGACAGCGATCGCTAGACTTAAACCGTTAGATTATTACCTAAAATTGAGCTATCCAATAACTCTTTATCCCGATAACGAAGAGGGGGGGTATGTTGTCGAAATAGAAGATTTACCCGGATGTTTGAGTCAAGGGGAAACTTTGGAAGAGGCGATCGCTAATATTAACGAAGCACGAGAACTCTGGATAGAAACTGTTTATGAAAGTGGCGGAGAAATTCCTCTGCCAAGAACAAATGACAATTGATTTATTTGGTATTTATTACCCGGTCTAATGTTAAAATTGGTAAACGATTTGTCTTGGAGGTCTGATGAAAACTTTAGAGGAAATCAAACAACTTCTCATTCAGAACAAACAATCCGTTCAAGAAAAATATAAAATTAGCGAGTTGGGAATTTTTGGTTCTTATGTACGGGGCGAACAGAGACAAGATAGCGATTTGGATGTATTAATAGATTACACCGAAGCACCTAGCTTATTTCAACTAATAGATTTAGAGTTTTATCTGAGCGATCGCCTCCAAATGAAAGTAGATTTGGTAACAAAAAACGGACTAAAACCCAGAATTAAAGAACGGATTTTATCTGAGGTAATTTATGTATGACAAGAGATTTACGAGATTCTTTATTAGACGTTTTAGATGCGATCGCTGCCATCGAAAGATTTACTGCGGGTGTCGAATATGAAAGTTTTGCCGCCAATCAAGAGAAAATTTTTGCGGTTGAAAAAGCTTTCGAGATTATTGGAGAAGCGGTTAAAAACGTTCCCCAGTCAATTAGAAATAATTATCCTGAGATTCCCTGGAAAAATATAGCGGGTATGAGGGATAAATTAGCCCATCAATATTGGAACGTGGATGTAAATATTTTGTGGAAGGCGATCGCTGAAGATTTGCCTCAAGTTAAGGCAATTGTCATTAGAGTTATTGACGATTTAAACGCTGAATGATAAAGCTATCAGGTGGGTTCCGATGCTCCCGTTTCTAGGTTGTGTGCTGCAATTTTGGTATCTAGTGGCGATCGCTTTCCAGCTAAAATAGATTTAGTATCCCCAGAAACCCGGTTTTTTGAAAAAACCGGGTTTCTTAACCTGTTCTGTTACTAATTAAAAAAAAATGCAATTTATCAATCCCAAAACGGACTTTGCTTTTAAAAAAATCTTCGGTATAACGGTATTTCTGAATTTAGTCAAGCTTTTGAGATGACCAATAAAGCGAATTAGCACTGGCATTTTTGAACTTTAGCAGCAACGAAGATTTAATTGTTTGGTCGGATAATTTAGGGTGAAATAGCTGGAGCGATCGCTCCCTAAACTTACTGTTATAGCAATGCTTAAGATTTTCTGGGTTTTGGTGGTTTCGGACCTTTTTTAAATACATTAGAGCGATCGCTACCTCTATTTTTTCTCGGCTTTTTTATTGGCAAATCTTTAGAAATGCCTTTGCGCTTGTCTTCTATCTCCATTACTTGTAAGGGAGTGGGAACCACGGGACGACTTCTAAAACGGTCAAGGTTCATATATTCAGTTTGCTCCGAATCGCTGAGATTTTCAAAGTCAATAGTCAACTCAAAAGAAACGCCTGTTTTGAGCGGTGTAATTTTAGTTTCTTGGCTCTCCTTGGGAGGATTTTTAGAAGAAGGAGAAAGAGCTTCGATATCAGGATTGCTTTCTTTATGCCAATAGAGCTTATGACCGCGAATAACTGTTTCTTCAATAGGTTGGCTTGCGTAGTGTTTTAATAATTTTTTAGGATTAAGTCGATCCACATCAGTCTGAACTAGATAGTGCTGAAAAGTTGTAGGTTTTGGACTGGATAAAATTTGAGAAGTCACAGATTTATCATCACCTTTTTTTAGCCAAATATCATCGTCCGATTTTTGGGTGCAAATTGCATCCCTAACAAAAACTCTGCCAGCTCGTTGTTGGTCTAGTTCTTCAGGTAGCTTATGATTTTTATCTTCATTATTTTTAACCCAGCCAAAAATTGCATCTGCTAGATCGATTACCGAAATATCTTGTAAATCTTTGGGAATGAAATCTGCAACCGTAACTGCTTGCCCGTTACTCTTAGGAGAGAAAGGAATGCGAAAATTGGGGCTATGACCAAAAAATGTTACAAGGTTATTCTGAGTAGGTTCGCAGTAAAATATAGGACGCTTCTCTTCTTCATCCTGAGTAGGTTCGCAGAACATTCCTAAGTCTTTATCAAACGGCGGCTGTTTTTGGAAGTCGGTAAGAGCGTTCCAGTAATTCTCAATAGCTATGTTATCAATTCTCAATGGTTTGGCATTAGAATTAGCTTCCAAAACAAGACAATGATTGCGGCGAGGGGAAGATTCTTCGCCTTGTTTCATATTGCCGCTGGTCACTAGCACACCTTTTTTAGGATAAGTTTCTAGCAAGCCAACATTTTTAGCAAATAAACATGGATTTTTATTACTTGTATCTATTTTTATTTTGTCATAACTTACAGAAATATGTTGAGGCTGATATCCATCATCATCAAATTTGATTAGTTTTGGCAATTCCAAAGATTCTTCCTTAACCCAAACAAATGTGGCTCCTTTGGCAGGTTGAATAAACCATGCTTCTCGATCCTTTTTGAGATATCCAGCTTTGACATTCTTGGTGTTAATATATTTTTTATATTCCTTAGCTAAAGAATCTTTGTTAGGAGAGCCAGCAACCCCACGGAAAAATAATCGATTTTGTCCCGATACAAATTCGATTTTGCTAAAACTAACAATCTCGATCGCCGTTCTCAACATTCCTCGCAAACTACTCCCAGGAATAGTAACTTCTTGGGTTGCAGGGTTGATAAAAAAGCCCGCTCTTTCTTGTTTGATACCCTCTGGTAAATCCGAAAATGCAGTGTCTCCATACTTGGCAAAATCATCGGGAGTCCAACCGCAACGAGTATAAAGGGGAGATTCCGTAGTTAAAGTACAGACAAATTTGCCCGTATAATGTTCTCCACGATCGCGATCGCCTCCGGGTAAAGATTTTGCCTCCACTACCCGCTCTGGAAGTTCGACAAAATTGTATAGCAAATAATTGATAGCTCTGCATAAATGCTACATCAAATTAAAATATTCCTCCTTCCCATGTCAAACTTTTTTTTATATTAAACGACATCTTACTATCGCCAAGTTGCAATTTGGGAGTAAGTTCTTTAATTTGTTGAAGTACATAATGCTCTAACCAAACACCACCTAACCAACTGCAAAGCTGTTCGATGCGATCGAATCTTTTGGATTTTGCTATACTCGGCGCGGGCAGAAAATGCGTTTTTCTTCTTTCTATTTTTGCAAATATGGGATGCTCCCGACTGCATTGGATATCGCGAGAGGAGCTCTCGGGGAAAAAGCCCCATTTTTTCGTGCCATATTACCACGTCTCGTACTTTTATCTCATGCCCTGCTATATGAGGTTCGCTTCCACAGATATCTGGAGTAATTTCTATATGTTCTGCGATGACTGGCAGCATAATTTTTCTGCTCTGTAATTGGTCAACTTTTTGATTGTAGCAAAACGAGCAACAGGATCCATCCCCGGGAACTTGCCACAAATCCCCCAAAACTGCTATACTAAACCAAACCAAAGCACAACCAACCAAAAACAAACTCATGGAAAAACGACAACTAGGCAAAACCGACATCTACATCACCCCCATCATCCAGGGCACCTGGCAAGCAGGAAAAAGGGGTTGGACCGGCATCGAAGACGAAGAAACCATCAACGGCATCCGCGCCGCCGTGGATGCCGGCATCGCTACCATCGATACTGCCGAAGTTTACGGCGACGGTCACTCCGAACGAATCGTCGGTCAAGCCTTGGTCGGACTGCGCGATCGCGTCATCCTCGCTACCAAAGTCTTCCCCACTCACCTAAAATATAACCAAGTAATAGAAGCTTGCGATCGCTCCCTTAAAAATCTCCAAACCGACTATATCGACCTATACCAAATCCACTGGCCCGCAGGAAACTTTAAAAGCGAAATCGTACCGGTCGAAGAAACCATGAAAGCCCTAAACAAACTCAAAGAAGACGGGAAAATTCGGGCCATCGGCGTTTCCAACTTCTCCCGCGCCCAAATCGAAGAAGCAGCCCGATACGGTCCCATCGAAAGCTTGCAGCCTCCCTATTCCTTGTTCTGGCGCAAGGTAGAAAAGGATGCCATGCCCTATTGCATCGAAAACAAACTCTCCATTATCGCCTATTCCCCCTTGGCCCAAGGACTGTTAACCGGTAAATTCGGTCCCGACCATCAATTCGAGAAGGGCGACCACCGGGCATCGAACAAACTCTTTGCCGATAAAGACAACTACCAGCGCGTCCAACAAGCATTAGAAAAACTCCGCCCCATGGCAGATCGCTATCAATGCACTCTCGCCCAACTCTCTCTGGCATGGTTAATCGCCCAACCGCAAACTCAAGCGATCGCCGGTGCCCGCAATGCCGACCAAGCAACCTCAAATGCCAAAGCTGCCGAAGTCCAACTCTCAGCAGAGGACTTGGCAGCTATTGACGCGATCGGGCGGATAGTCACCGATCCTTTAGACGACGATCCGTTAATGTGGAATTTTGACTAAATCCGTTCGTAGTAATCGCTTTAGCGATAAACGTTCGTAGTAATCGCTTTAGCGATAAACGTTCGTAGTAATCGCTTTAGCGATAAACGTTCGTAGTAATCGCTTTAGCGATAA
>CAZUCT010000267.1:0-9588 GCA_964619285.1 uncultured bacterium
CAGCGATTTGTTAGTAGTAATCGCTTCAGGGATTTGTTAGTAGTAATCGCTTCAGGGATTTGTTAGTAGTAATCGCTTCAGCGATTTTCCGCCAAAAAACATATCAAATGACTAAAGTCATTACTACGAACCATCGCTAAAGCGATTACTACCAACTAATTTCTCGGACAATCTTCATCTGGAACCTTTCTAAACTCCTTCAAATCTTGCCAATCAACTAATTTACGTTCGCCATTAAATCGAATCAACCTTTGTTCGGTTTTTGGATAATCAGCCACATCAAAATTATTTCGTTCGCCTCCCATTAAATAAACCAAATCCTCATCGGAAGTATTTTTCATCAAGTGGGGCAAAGATGGGGCGGTAAAACCCATAAAATCTCCCGCTGCTATTTCGATTTCTTGTTCTCCAATTTGAGCGATGCCTTTACCCGAAATTATGTAAATAAACTCTTCCTCGTGGTGATGAAAGTGAAATTGAGTAGTTTCCCTACCCGGTTCCACTCGCACCAATCTAATCCCTAAATTTTTCATTCCCAAAGCATCGCTAAGGAATTTGGTATGGCGGACTGCTTTCTTATTTATAGGGTGAACTTTCATCTTTTCTGGCATCGCTTGAATTTCGCTAGCTTTTAAAAGATGGGGAATTGAATTAGTTTGATTTGTCTGTTTTTCTGTCATAAAATTGCTGATTTTTTAACTCCATTTCGGAGATTATTTGAGAAATATCCAAAAATACAATATTGGGTGCATTTCAATATTTTTGCAAATATGAAATGTTCCCAAAATATTATTGTTGGGTTCCGCTTCGCTTCACCCAACCTACAGGGGATTATGTATTTGGATTTTTCTTAAAACCATCTTAGACTATAAAGGAGCGATCGCCCCAACCGCAGTTTCTTAAGAAAAATTTTATGATTCTGGGTAATGAGTAATGAAGTCCCAACGACTTTATCCCTCCCGACGCCCCAAGGGGGGAGACGGTTAATTGTTAATTGTTAATTGTTAATTGTCTATTGTCTATGGTCTATTGTTAATATTTAATTTTGGCGATCGCCTCTTTCATCCTCTCAATAGCTAGACTAATATTCTCCAGAGAATTAGCATAAGAAAGCCGCAAATATCCAGCGCCAAACTCGCCAAAAGTGCTACCCGCCAAAACGGCAACTCCCCCTTCTTCTAATAAATAATTAGCAAGTTCGCCGCAACTTAAAGGCAAATCTTTTACAGAAGGAAAGACATAAAAAGCCCCAGGCGGTTTCAAACAAGAAACGCCGGGAATTTCATTCAAACCTGCCACCAAAACATCGCGACGTTTTTTAAACTCCGCCACCATTTCTCTGACAAAACCATCGCCATTTTTAATCGCTTCGATGCCGGCAATTTGAGTAAAAGCGCAAGTGCAGGAATTAGAATTAATCATCAGTAATTCTATTTGTTTGGCCATAGGTTGAGGGGCAATTCCATAACCCAACCGCCAACCGGTCATGGCATAAGTTTTAGAATGACCGTCGATTAAAATGGTTCTTTCTTTCATTCCCGGCAGACTAATAATGCTTTGATGTTGGGTATCGTAGAGAATACGAGAATAGATTTCGTCTGCGAGAATATAGAAATTGTGTTTGTTAGCTAAAAGAGCGATCGCCTCTAAATCCTCCGCCGTTAAAAACCCTCCAGTAGGATTTTGTGGAGAGTTGAGAATTAACAATTTTGTTTTCGGAGAAATTGCCCGCTCTAAATCTTCTATTTTAAAGCGAAAATCTACTTCTTCTAATAAAGGCAAAGGTACTGCTTTACCGCCGAAAAAATTAATCGTAGATGGGTAAGTCGGGAAACCAGGGTTAGGATAAATTACCTCATCTCCAGCATCAATTAATGCCAGTAAAGTAAAAAAGATAATAGGTTTAGCCCCGGGAGTAACTACAACTTCTTCTGGACTGACAGAAACCCCGCGAGTTTTAGCGATATGCTCGGCTATAACTTCGCGAAATTCTAACAAACCGGCAGCCTGAGTATAGCCGGTAAAACCATCTTTCATTGCCTGAAAAGCGGCCTCGCAAATATTAGCTGGAGTCGCAAAATTTGGCTGACCTATTTCTAAATGAATAATGTTTTTTCCTCGGGCTTCGAGAGCTTTAGCCTTACTCAAAACTTCAAAAGCAGACTCGCTTTTTAAAAGGTTCATGCGGGAAGCAAAATCAATTTTCATATTTTGGTAATGGGTAATAGGTAATGAAAATGCTTTCTGTAGGGTGCGCACCGCGCACCGAGTAATTATATCATGGCGCGTCCTCTAATTAAACTACAAATCAAAAACCTTTTCCATCAAAGCCCATTTTTCTCCATCTTTTGCTTCTGGGACCGGTTCTTGTAATTGTGTCATTAAATCTTCCCATTCTTGACATTTAGGATTTAGGGTTAAATACTTAGGTAAATCCAGATTGAGGTCGAAATAATCGTCCGCAGTCAAATACATAAATAAACGCCTGCCCAGGAGAAAAATTTTCATTTCTCGGACTCCCACTGCTTCGAGCGATCGCCTGACTTCCGGCCAAACATTACCATGGTATTGTTTATATTGAGCAATTATCTCTGGGTCGTCTTTCAAATTAACCGTTAAAGCATATTCTTTCATAAGTCATCTCATTTTTTGGGTCATCTATAATAAAAATTCATGTTACAATAAAAAGCGATCGCTTTTCAAAAAACTTTAACCAAACAATTAACCATGTCCCAAACAAATCTAATCTTAAAACCCGGCACTCTCGCAGAAAAAGTCACCCAACGAACAGCTCGCGCCCTAGAATGCGGCGCCCTCCAACCGATACCTACAGATTACCAATTCGTCGAAGAGGGAAATCTTCGCTTTTTGGTACGCATTTCTTCTAATCTCGCCCGCAAGGATAAAGCAAAAAAGCAACAAAAAAAAGCCAAAGACTTTAACCCTTTTCTTCCTTATGAAAAAGATTTATTCGTGGCCGACATTTCCGAGTCCCACCTGTGCTTGTTAAATAAGTATAACGTTATCGACAACCACATCCTCATCGTTACCCGGGAATTTGAGGAACAGGAAAACTTGCTGGCGCTGAGAGACTTTGAGGCGATGCGGGCCTGTTTGTCAGAAATTGACGGTTTGGTATTTTATAATAGCGGTAAAACTGCCGGCGCTTCTCAGCGACACAAGCATTTACAGTTAGTTCCCTTGCCCCTGGCACCGGAAGGAGAGTCGATACCGATAGAACCGGCGATCGCTGCCGCCGAGTTTGAGGGGAATGTCGGTATTGCCCCCGATTTTCCTTTCTCCCACGCGATCGCTAAATTAACTTCGGAAAATGCCGAAGGGATTCTGGAATCTTATTTTAATCTCTTGCAAGAGACGGGGGTGAAAGAAAAAAACGATGCGTATAATCTTCTGGCAACGCGGGAGTGGATGTTGTTAGTGCCGCGATCGCGCGAAGACTTCGATTCTATTTCTGTTAACTCTTTGGGATTTGCCGGCGCTCTATTTGTGCGAAACGAGGAGCGGTTGAACGCTCTCAAACAGCACGGTCCGATAACTGTTCTCACTCATGTAGCTCGCTTGCGGTAGAACAGGCAAGATGCCTGTTCTACAAGTCGTATCTCAGAAATTTTTTTTTTGAAAAAACCGGGTTTCTTTTTCAACAACGTAGATTTGTTAGAATAGAACAAAGGAAGGGCCTTTTAACTCCTCGGAAACCCCTTTAAAGCAAGAAGCGAAAAAAAACAGCGATCGAAATCACTTTTGTTGTTGTTTTCGATCGCATCTATTTTGGTCTAAAAATCTTTTATTATGCTATAATTTGCTTCAAAAGTTGAGCCAAAAGGTGCATGGTTAATCGACAAGAAAGCCGAGAATCGATCGCCAACAGAAAACTATGATCTCATTGCCAGGATATCAAATTAAAGAACAAATTCAAATAGGAATTAATACAAAAGTTTATCGCGGCACTAGAGAGCGGGATAACAGGCCGGTTATTGTAAAAATTCTCTCCAAAGAATATCCCACCGTCGAAGAAATTACCAGTATAAAACAAGAATACAATCTGACCAAAAATCTAGAGATACCTGGAGTTGTAAAAAGTTATAACTTAGAAAGTTACGATCTGGGATATGCTCTAATCTTAGAAGATTTTGTGGGGCGATCGCTCAAGGAAATTTTGACATCGGAAAAATTACAGCTTAGAGAAATTTTACGGATAGTTATTGCAGTAGTAGAAACTTTAGAAGAGCTACATAAAATTCCGATAATTCATAAAGATATAAAACCATCAAATATTATCGTTAACTACGAAACGGGACAAGTAAAACTAACAGATTTCGGCATTGCTACCCGTTTAGAAGTTTCCAAACAAGCGATCGCTAACCCTAACCTATTAGAAGGAACTCTCGCTTATATCGCCCCAGAACAAACGGGAAGAATGAATCGTTCTATCGACTACCGTTGCGACTATTACGCTTTGGGAACGACTTTCTATGAAATGCTGACCGGAAGAGTGCCATTTATGAGTACCGATGCGATGGAATTGGTACACTGTCATATTGCTAAAATGCCAGTACCGCCAGACCGACTAGAGACAAATATCGAGTCAAAAAGTCTCTTAATTCCCAAGGCAGTTTCTAATATTGTAATGAAATTATTAGCCAAAAACGCCGAAGACAGATATCAAAGTGCCGCCGGTTTAAAATACGATTTAGAAAGCTGTTTGAATCAACTTTTAACTAACGGAGAAATAGAAGAATTTCCCTTGGGACAACATGATAAAGGAAATCAACTATTAATACCCCAAAAACTCTACGGTCGCGAAGCAGAAGTAGCCGCAATTATGGAGGCATTTATTCGCGTCAGTCAAGGAACGAGCGAAGGTATTTTAGTGGCGGGATATTCGGGGATAGGAAAAACGGCCATAGTTAATGAAGTTCACAAACCAATCGCGAAAGCGCGGGGGTATTTTTTAGCAGGCAAATTCGACCAGTATAAACGGGATATTCCTTACGCGGCGATCGCCACAGCAGTATCGGAATTAATCGAGCAATTATTAACAGAAAGCTCTCAAAAAATTAAGCTTTGGAAAGAAAAAATATTGGCGGCAGTAGGAGAAAACGGTCGAGTAATTATAGATGTCATTCCCGAAGTCGAATTAATAATCGACTCTCAACCAGAAGTACCTCAATTGGGACCGACAGAATCCCAAAACAGGTTTAATCGGGTATTCAAACAGTTTGTAAGCGCATTTTGCCAGCAGGAACATCCCTTAGTAATGTTTATAGATGACTTGCAATGGGCAGATGGCGCGTCTTTGAAGTTATTAGAATTGCTGCTGGCAGATTCCGAAAGCAAATATCTATTAATTATCGGTGCCTATCGCGATAACGAAGTGAGTTCGACTCACCCGTTAGTTCGGGCGATCTCGAAAATCGAAGCAAGCGGCGGGGTGCTGAACGAGATTGCGATCGCTCCCCTGCAACTGCAACACGTCCGTCAATTAGTAGCGGAAACCTTGGGCGAGACAGAAACTCCCCCAGATGCTACCAAAGCAGCTAAGTCTAAAACCGAGCCTTTGGCAGACTTAACGTTTAATAAAACTCAAGGGAATCCTTTCTTCGCCACTCAACTGCTGAAAGCTCTCTACTCGGAAAAGTTACTGGTTTATAGAGTAGGTAACGGGTGGGAGTGGAATCTCCAAGAAATTCAGGCTGTTGGCATCGCCGATTATAACGTGGTGCAATTGATGGCCAGAAATATTCAAAAGCTGCCGGAAGATACCCAGGAGGTGTTAAAACTTGCCGCTTGTATCGGCAACCAGTTTAATTTAGACGTGTTGGCGATCGCTCTGGCGAAACCTCCCACCATCGCCGCCGCTTATTTGTGGCCGGCTTTGGAGGCGGGGTCGATTTTACCGCGATCGGATGCTTATAAAATTCCCTTGGTTTTTGCAGAAGATGAAACTTCCCGGTTGCGGGATGTCAAAGTTGACTATAAGTTTTTACACGATCGCGTTCAGCAAGCTGCCTATTTTTTGATTCCCGAAAGCCAGAAAAAAGAAACTCACTTAAAAATAGGTCAATTGTTGTTAGAAAATACTACGGTTGAAGAACGAGAAGACAATATTTTTGCTCTGGTAAATCAATTAAATTTCGGTATCGATTTACTGTCAGCTAGATCGGAAAAAGACGAACTGGCAACCCTGAACGCGATCGCCGCTAAAAAAGCGAAAGCATCCGCAGCTTACGAAGCAAATCTTAATTATTTAAAGCTGGGGTTACAATTACTGGGAGACGATAGCTGGAGTCGCAATTATGAATTAACCTTTCAAGTCTACACTGCAGCACAAGAAGCGGAATATCTCAACGGCAATTTCGAGGCAGCTGATTTATTAGCTGAAGCGGCTTTGCAGCGGGCAAAAAATATACTAGATAAAGTCAAGGTTTACGAAATAAAAATCGAATCCGCCATCGCTCGTTCCCAGCAGCCAAAAGCAGTGGAAATGGGCGAAGAAATTATAGAAATGTTGGGGCTAACTCTGGAGGAAGAAGCGCCAAAAATAGAAATGGCGATCGAAGATTTAGCTAATTTACCAGAGATGACCGATGCTTACAAGCTGGCAGCAATGGAAATTTTGGATTTTATTAGCACTGCTGCTTTTACAATAAATTCAGAAAAATGTATTAAGATTTATTTTACTAAATTAAAACTTTCAGTCGAACATGGAAACTCCCGGTTTAGTGCAACTTCTTATATGGATTATGGCTTTTGGTGCGTGTCTAGGGGAGAGATAGAAACGGGATATAGATTTGGCAAGCTGGGACTGAAATTATCGGAACGGTTTGATGTTAAAAGGCAAAAATCGACAATCTTGATGGTATTTAATTCTGTTATCCGCCATTGGAAAGAGCATCTAAGAGAAACTTTAGAATCTTTGGTAGATACTTTTCAAAGCGGGCTAGAAATGGGAGAGCTAACCTATTCCGGTTATGCCATTCTTATTTATTGTCACCATTTATTTTCTACGGGCGAAGAACTGGAATTGGTAGAACGAGAACAACAGAAATATTTAGAAAAGCTGCAACAATTAAAACTAGAATATCATGTAGCTTACGGCAGCATAGGAAGGCAGTTATCTTTAAATTTATTGGGACGTTCTGAAGATAATTTAAAATTGGTCGGTGAAGCATTTAACGAAGACGAAATAGTACCGATTTTGCTCGAACATAGTATCGCCACTTCTTTAACGTATTTTTATGTGGCTAAAACCATATTATGTTACTCGTTCAAAAAACCAGAAGAGGCGATATTCAATGCCCAACAATTCCCCAAGTACAAACTAGGGGCGACGGCATTTATTAAAACTTCTCAACACAATTTTTACTATTCTTTAGCTTTACTGGCAGCTTGCAGGACAGTTTCAGAAGCCCAGCAAAAGGAATATTTAACAACTGTAGAAGCCAACCAACAAGAAATGAAAAATTGGGCGGAACACGCGCCAATGAATTATCAGCACAAGTACGCTTTAGTAGAAGCAGAAAAAGCCAGGGTTTTGGGTAAAAAATGGGAAGCGGCGGAGCTTTACGAAGCGGCGATAAAAGGAGCGGTAGAACAGAAGTACGCTCAAGAAGAGGCTTTAGCAAAGGAGCTTGCAGGGGAATTTTATCTGAGTAACGGTCAAGATAATTTAGCAAGGTTTTATTTAATAGAATCTTATTACGGTTATGTTCGTTGGGGCGCGAAAGCAAAAGTTCGAGATTTAGAAAAACGCTATCCGCAATTTATAACTAAGGTAATCGAAAGAAATACTCAAAATATGCCGATGGATGCTACCGTTACAGCGCTTTCGACTACTAATTCTGGTGGGTGGCAGCTATTAGATTTGCCTACGGTAATTAAAGCGAATCAAGCAATTTCTCGGGAAATTATTTTGGAAAAGTTGTTAGAGTCTTTGATGAAAATAATAATAGAAAATGTAGGGGCGAGAAAGGGAATTTTAATTTTAGAAAATTCGGAGCAAATAGGCAGTGAAGCGACACAAGAAATCTGGGAATATCGCGAAGAACTAGGACTCTCTAATATCTGCAAATCAACTCCCCTTGGCGAAAAGTTGCCGATCGCCGCTTTAAATTATGTGACAGCTACTCAAAAAGATTTAGTAGTAAACGATGCTGCCACCGCACCAAAATTTGTCGCAGATCCTTACGTTCGGCAACACCAACCTAAATCGATTTTGTGCGCCCCCCTAATTAATCGCGGCAAGGCGATCGCTACTATTTATTTGGAAAATAATCTGATAAAAGGTGCCTTTACTCGGGAAAGATTGGCGCTGTTAAAAATGTTGTGTTCCCAAGCGGCAATTTCTCTGGAAAATGCCAAACTTTATCAGGATTTGCAAGCTTCTAATGGGGAATTAAAAAAATATTTAAAAGAATTAAAAGAGGCACAAATCCAATTAGTGCAAAGCGAAAAAATGTCTGCTTTGGGAAATTTAGTGGCGGGTATCGCTCACGAAATTAATAATCCGGTGGGATTCATTTCCGGCAATTTGAAGGCCGTTGGTGAATATGTGAAAGAGCTATTTGAGGGCATCCGCCTCTACCAACGTTTCTATCCCGAAATAATTCCAGAATTAGAAGCAGAAATAGAGGCGATGGATTTAGATTATTTGGAGGAAGATTTGCCTCAATTGATTTCATCGATGAAAGCGGCAACCGATCGCATTGCCGAGATTAGCAAGTCGATGAGGACTTTTTCGCGATCGGATGCCGAGAAAAAGATAGAGTTCGACATCCACGAAGGTATCGACAGCACTTTGGTAATTCTCAAGCATCGCCTCAAACCTAATACCGCCCGTCCGGAAATTCAGGTTGTCAAGGAGTACGGAAGGTTGCCGAAAGTGCTGTGCTATCCTGGCCCCCTCAATCAGGTGTTTATGAATTTAATTTCTAACGCTATTGATGCCCTAGAGGAATCGAATTCGGGGCGTTCGTATAGCGCGATCGCCACCAACCCAAACCGGATTATCGTTCGCACTCGCCTTTTGCTGGGGGAAAATGCGGTGGAGATTCGCATCGCCGATAACGGACTGGGAATCTCCCAGGAAGTGCAACAAAGGTTGTTCGACCATTTGTTTACTACTAAATCGGTGGGCAAAGGTACCGGTTTGGGCTTGTCGATCGCCCGCAATATCGTTGAGGAAAAGCATGGGGGCAAGCTGACGGTAACTTCTAGCCCCGGAGAGGGGGCCGAGTTCGCGATCGTTCTTCCTATTGGTTAGCGCCGTCGCGAATTAGAAACCGATGGAGTATTTCTACGTTTTTTGGTATCTTAGAAACCCGGTTTTTCAAACAATACCTTCGCCAAAATAAAAATACCTGCAAGAAAATGGCGTTCCTCCCCCGCGTGAAACCGGGTTTCTTGAAAAAACCCGGTTTCTTAAATCTCGATGCTGGCGAAGGTATTGTCAAAAAAACCGGGTTTCTGACAATACTTGACCTGCTTCACGGAGTGGAACGAACGCGAAAATGTTGGGTTCCGTTACACGCGCGCCCTACCTACAAAAAAATGGCTACACCATCGCAG
>CAZUCT010000268.1:0-9577 GCA_964619285.1 uncultured bacterium
TTTCATCCGTGCTTTAAAAAGACACGGCTTTCAAACTCTCGTCTTTCTCTCGTAAAACAATTAGTTGCTTAAGGCAAAAGGCCAAAGGCAAAAGGCAATAGTTAAGAAAATAACAGTCATTTTTTGCTATTACTAAAAAGCCTATTCTTCGTTTACATCTGATTTGAAATTGTTATAAAATCGATGTAGTTGCAGCAGATAAGAAACCCGGTTTTTTGAAAAAACCGGGTTTCTGGGCTATCTGGATTGCTAAATTATTAATTTCCCATTCTCTATAATTAAGTTTAATCAAAAATTGCGATCGACGCTGGAAAGATAGACAGGTTCTACCCGAATAGCAATAATGCTGGAGGGTCGAACTACCATATATTCTCCTTGAAGATTTTTAATAGGAACGTTGACAAATTCCGAAGAGTCCTGCTTGGGCACTATCACGGTGGTGTACCAAGCTTGAAATTCCTTTAAAGTGGGAAAGCGTACTTCTTCGCGAGCGCCCCCTTCAAGCATCAAGTGAACGATAAATTCATCGGGTTTTCTAGCCATATCAAAATTTAGTTTTTTTCTAACAACCGAACGGTCAAATTTAACGCTAATTAATGAGTAATTTTACTACAAATAAAGTTTCCTGTCAAGCCTTTGGACCTTTTGGGTTAAAGCTCTCGGGAGACTTTTTTTGTATTCTCTTACACAACGAGAACGTTACCACATAAAATAGTTTGGGTTCAATCCCAGGGGCCCTGCGTCCCGGGGTTAGCCCTAGTTTAATTTATTACCATTATTCAACTATGCCCAAACGCGAAGATCTGCGCAAAATTCTCTTAATAGGCTCTGGCCCCATCGTTATAGGCCAAGCCTGCGAATTTGATTATAGCGGCACTCAAGCTTGTAAAGCCTTACGAGAAGAGGGTTTCGAGGTAGTTTTGGTCAACTCCAATCCGGCCACGATTATGACGGACCCAGAAATTGCCGAACGTACCTACATCGAGCCCCTCACCCCAGAATTGGTGGAAAAGGTCATCGCTAAAGAAAGGCCCGATGCCATCTTACCGACGATGGGGGGCCAAACTGCCCTCAACTTGGCCGTTGCTCTGGCAAAAAATGGGACGTTGGACAAGTACGGGGTCCAACTCATAGGGGCCAAACTGCCGGCTATTGAAATGGCCGAAGACCGACAGCTATTTAAGGAGGCCATGGGCCGCATCGGTTTACAAGTTTGTCCCTCGGGTATTGCCAGCAACTTAGACGAGGCCCACAAAATCGCCCACAAAATCGGGACTTACCCCTTAATCATCCGTCCGGCCTATACTCTGGGAGGCACCGGCGGCGGTATTGCGTACAACCAAGAGGAGTACGAACTCATGGCCCAGGGCGGTTTGGATGCCTCGCCGGTTTCCCAAATCTTGGTGGAACAGTCTCTTATCGGTTGGAAGGAGTTCGAGTTAGAAGTAATGCGAGATTTGGCAGATAATGTCGTAATTATTTGTTCTATCGAAAATATCGACCCGATGGGAGTGCATACGGGAGATTCGATTACTGTCGCTCCAGCCCAGACTCTCACCGATAAAGAGTATCAGCGCTTGCGGGATGCTTCGATAAAAATTATCCGAGAGATAGGAGTAGAGACGGGGGGTTCTAACATTCAATTTGCGGTTAATCCGGTTAATGGGGATGTTGTCGTTATTGAAATGAATCCTCGGGTGAGTCGGTCTTCGGCCTTGGCGTCGAAGGCGACGGGTTTCCCGATCGCGAAAATGGCAGCCAAACTAGCAGTCGGCTACAGTCTCGACGAAATCTCTAACGATATTACCAAAAAAACCCCCGCAAGTTTCGAGCCTACCATCGATTATGTAGTAACAAAAATTCCTCGGTTTGCCTTCGAGAAGTTCCCTGGGGCGGAAGCGGTCTTAACTACCCAGATGAAATCTGTGGGAGAGGCGATGGCGATCGGGCGGACTTTCCAAGAATCGTTCCAGAAGGCGTTGCGATCGCTGGAAACCGGTCGGGCGGGTTTCGGTTGCGACAAAAAAGAGAAGTTGCCGAGTCTCGAACAAGTGCGAGGAATGTTGCGAACTCCAAACCCGGAACGCATTTTTTCCGTCCGCCACGCTTTGCTGTTGGGGATGACGGTGGAGGAAATTTACGAGCTGACTGGTATCGATATTTGGTTCTTGGATAAGATGCAGGATTTATTGGAAACGGAGAAGTTTCTCAAGCGGACTCCCCTGCAAGATTTGACTAAAGAGCAAATGTGGAACGTGAAGCGGCAAGGTTTTAGCGATCGCCAAATTGCCTACGCCACTAAAACTTCGGAAGCGGAAGTGAGGAATTACCGCTTGAGTCTGGGAGTGAAACCGGCTTACAAAACCGTCGATACTTGCGCGGCGGAATTTGAGGCGTTTACTCCTTATTATTATTCTGCTTACGAGGAGGAGTCGGAGGTTATCCCTTCGGATCGCCGCAAGGTAATGATTTTGGGCGGGGGGCCCAACCGTATCGGTCAGGGTATCGAGTTTGACTACTGCTGCTGTCATGCCAGTTATTCTTTGCGGAATGCGGGTTTCGAGACGATTATGGTTAATTCAAACCCGGAGACGGTTTCTACGGACTACGATACGAGCGATCGCCTCTACTTCGAGCCCCTGACTTTGGAGGATGTGACAAATATTATCGAGGCGGAAAAACCGGAAGGCATTATCATCCAGTTCGGCGGACAGACTCCGTTAAAGTTGGCGGTGTCTCTGGAGAAGTATTTGCAAAGCCGAGAGGGCAACGAAACTAAAATTTGGGGAACGTCGCCAGATTCTATCGATACTGCCGAAGATCGGGAACGGTTCGAGAAGATTTTGCGAGATTTAGACATTCGCCAGGCGACAAACGGCATGGCCCGGAGTTTCGAGGATGCTTTGCGGGTGGCGCGTTCTATCGGTTATCCGGTGGTGGTGCGTCCTTCTTACGTTCTGGGGGGACGGGCGATGGAGATCGTTTATTCGGATGAGGAGTTGGAACGTTATATGGTGTTTGCGGTGCTGGTGGAACCGGACCATCCGATTTTAATCGATAAGTTTTTGGAGAATGCCATTGAGGTCGATGTTGACGCGATCGCCGACTCTACCGGTCAGGTCGTCATCGGCGGCATTATGGAACACATCGAAGAGGCGGGCATCCACTCGGGGGACTCCGCTTGTTCTATTCCCTATCAGTCTCTTAGCGAGGCGGCGTTGAAAACGATTCGCGAGTGGACGGTGAATTTGGCGAAGGCGCTGAAGGTTATCGGGTTGATGAACATTCAATTTGCCGTTCAAGGAGATACGGTTTATATTTTGGAGGCGAACCCTCGGGCGTCGCGGACGGTGCCTTTTGTTTCTAAGGCGATCGGGGTGCCTTTGGCGAAGATGGCGTCTTTGGTGATGTCGGGTAAGACTTTGGCAGAGTTGAATTTTGTTGAGGAAGTGGTGCCGAAGCAGGTTTCGGTTAAAGAGGCCGTGTTGCCTTTTGCTAAGTTTCCGGGAACCGATACTTTGTTGGGACCGGAGATGCGTTCCACTGGGGAGGCGATGGGTATCGATGTCGATTTTGGTAAGGCGTTTGCCAAGGCGCAGTTATCGGCAAGTCAGTTTTTGCCTTTGCAAGGAACGGTGTTCGTGTCGATGAGCGATCGCCACAAACAACAGGTGATACCGGTGATTAAGGATTTAATGGAGCTCGGTTTTAAGGTGGTGGCGACTCAGGGAACGCGAGAGGTTTTGCGGGAAAATGGTTTGGATGTGGGGTTGGCGCTGAAGTTGCATGAAGGTCGCCCCAACGTTAGCGATGCGATTAAAAATGGCGAGATTCAGTTAATGATTATCACCCCTGGCGGGGAGGAGTCTCGTCAAGATGGGATTACCCTTCGCCGCGCTGCTTTGAATTATAAGGTGCCTTTGATTACAACTATCGCCGGTGCGAAGGCGACGGCGGCGGCGATTCGTTCTTTACAGTCTGGCACTTTGGAGGTGAAGGCGATTCAGGATTATTATTAATTAGGGCTTGCTGAAAAATCCAAAAACTTACCGATTTTTGCTAATTGCTAATTGCTAATTGCTAATTGCGAGTAGGGTGCGCACCGCGCACCTTACTTAACTAGGTCAAGAAACCCGGTTTTTCAAACAAACCAAAAAACCCGGTTTTTTCAAAAAACCAAGAAACCCGGTTTTTTGAAAAAACCGGGTTTCTGAGATGTTCCCTATTCCCTATTCTCCATTTCCAAATTAACCAAACGCGGCCAAAGGATTAAGAAAAAAGTCCACCAAACGAGAATGGGAAAGGCAACTAAAGCGGTTATCCACCAAATTTTAAAAATCAACCAACTACCGCTAATAATGGTAATTCCGGTTAAGAGAATCGACCAAGGTTGACACCACCATGGCTTATAATTCCAAGGATTAATCGGTTGGTTTTCTGTTGTTTGTTGCATGATTCGTAGAACGCGGCTATTGCCTGTTCGCTATGTTTTTAGAACAGGCAAGATGCCTGTTCTACGGGATTATAACAGGCATCTTGCCTGTTTTACAAATGAGTTTAAAAACGATGAAAAAAATTAAAAAAAACCGCCATCTCTATTTAAGTTTATTATTATTTTTTGTCGGATACGCCGCGCTGTGGAATTTAGAGATGTCAAATAGTAAGGAAACGAAGGTTGTTAAGAATACGACAACTCAGCCTCCCCCTATCGAGACAAAACTGGTTAGCTATAAAGGGGGATATTTTTCTAGTAACGGTCAATACGCTTTCGGGCCGTTTACGGAGAAAATGCGATCGCGATGTTTGGAGTTGGGGGGAGGTGAAGCTTGCAATACCGATAAATGGACTGAGGCAATGTATCTCTCCAGTTACGGAGATGGCAGGTGTCCGGCAGGAGCTCGCCTCAACCGGATAATCGATTATTGTCTTGAGGGCAGGGATGCTTTGGGGCCGTTTTCCCAGGAGCTGGTCGCTGCTTGCCAGAGGGAGGATGGGGGCAATTCTTGTAGTACCGATCGCTGGAATTATCGTTTCCTTTATCGGTTGCTGCGGGAGTCGGGAACAATTGCTTCTCCACAAGGTCCCCCACCGCAGTTCGTGTTATTGGCCTTCGACGGTTCCCAATCCCTTGACGCTTGGAATAAATCCCGTCAATTCTCGCAATGTATGGATGAGAAAGGGGTTGACGTGCGGTTTACTTATTTTATTAGCGCGGTTTATTTCGTGACTCAAGAAAATCGCCAGCTCTACAAACCTCCAGGAAATATACGGGCGGGACGTTCTGACATCGGCTGGGCGGAGTCTGCGGAAGATGTAGGTTTGCGTTTGGAACAGTTAAATCTCGCTTATAGCGAAGGTCACGAAATCGGCTCTCATGCTGTAGGTCATTTTGATGGTAGCAAGTGGAGCGAGAGCGACTGGAACCAAGAGTTTGACTATTTCGATAAGTTGATCTTTTCGGCTCGCGAAATCAACGATTTGTCGGGTTCTCTAGCGTTCGATCGCTCTGCAATTAAAGGTTTCCGCGCTCCTCTGTTGGGCCACAGCAAGGGTTTATACGAGACTTTGAGGAAAAGGGGTTTTCGTTACGATACCAGTAAAACGGCTCTTTCTAACTATTGGCCGCAGAAACAAAACGAGATTTGGAATTTTCCCTTAGCGAGTATCGCTAGCGCTGGCAGTCGAAAAAGCGTTCTCTCTATGGATTATAATTTTTATTATCTCCACTCCAAAGCAAAGCCTAACTCTGCCAATGCCAAACGCTACGAGGAGGATACTCTCAAGAGCTATATTAACTATTTCGAGAAAAACTACAACGGCAACCGGGCTCCGGTACATATCGGACATCATTTCTCGGCTTGGAATAACGGCGCTTACTGGAACGCAATTTTGCGGTTTGCGGAGAAAGCGTGCGGTTTGCCGGAGGTGGAGTGCGTTACTTATAGCGAGTTAGCGGATTTTATGGATTTGTTAGCTCCAGAGGCGATCGCTCTTTACCAACAGGGGGAGTTTCCCGAGGTTTCTGGGGAAGAGTTCGGCAGTTCTACTATTTCTAATTCTGAGGAAAAGGTGCTAAAATTGCAGGAAGAAAAGCAAGATGGCGACCTGTGTTATCCGGCTGCCAAAAGGTGATTTGTTAGTTGTTAATTGTTAATTGTTAATTGTTAAAGGAGGTTACTATGAGATTTATCAGTCCGAAAATTGATTATGCTTTTAAGAAAATCTTCGGTTCCAACCAAAGTAAAGACATCTTAATTAGTTTTCTCAATGCTATTATTTATGATGGCAAAAACAAGATTAAATCCTTGGAAATCATCGAACTAGAAAACCAGCGCCAGTTAGGGGTTTTATTAGATGATAAATCGACGGTTATTATTGAGATGAAAACTGGTGATGTGGAAGGTTGTAAAAAGCAAGTGCTTCAGGATGTAAGCAAAATTTATTCTGCGGATGAAAATTATCTCGAACTAAGGCCAGTAATTAGTTTAACTATTAGCGATCGCCTAATTTTTTCTAACAGCGATCGAACGATTAATCAATTTGTTTTTAAAGAGAGACAAGATGGGTTTGAGTATCAGAAAGAAAAGCTGTGTCTGATTTTTGTGCAGTTGCCGAATTTTAAGAAAACTTTGTCCGAGTTAGAAACTTTGACGGATAAATGGATTTATTTTATTAAGGAAGCGGCTGTTTTGGAGGAAATACCACCTACTTTAAAGGAGGTTCCAGAAATAGAAAAAGCTCTTAATCTTGCCAATGAAGCTAATTTAACTGTTAAGGAATTAGAGGCGTTATAAGAGCGGAAAATTATGGCGCAAGATGAGAGCGGGCCCATGCTTTTTGCCGAGGTTAAAAGTAGCACTAACTCGCCCGTCAGAAACCCGGTTTTTTGCCAACCGGGTTTCTTTTCTTCCGCTAAAACCGACATCCGATCGACACGGACACCTAAGAAACCGGGTTTTTGCGAAAAACCCGGTTTCTGCTGGGGCAAAAAGTGCGAAGGCGTTGCCTTGCGGATGCAACATCGCTCAAAAAATGGTGAAGGTATTGTTAGAGCTTCATGGTTATAATTAATCGGGTTGAGTACCGATCGCCCAACCTACTTTAATCGGCATTTTTCATATTGGCGAAGGTATTGTACAGAAAAACCGGGTTTCCTTGACCGCCCCTATAATACTTATAATTTTCCCAATTTCTATAAAAATATTTAATCATACCTTGACAAAATCGGTTTTTTAAGTTATGAAGCAAACGGTTTGCTTTCCCTTGGTGGACCAAAAGCCTAAGAATTTTTTTATTAAATTAATTGCGAATCAATAGCAACAGTATTACAATACGAAAATTGCCAAATAGCTGGCCCAACTTAAGGCCCGTGGACTTATTGGCAGCAGTCAACTAACAAAGGTAAAAGAGAATGAAAATCAATAGGCGTATTTTCCTAGCGGGTGGTACAGCTTTAGGGGCAGTAGCGATCGCCGAACTCGGTAAGGGCAAACGAGGATTGGCCCAGGGCAGCGGAGTCGTTAACCTCTATTCCGCCCGCCACTACGACACCGATAACCAACTATACGACAGCTTTACCAAAAAAACCGGCATCCAAGTCAACTTGGTAGAAGGAGACGGTAATGCTTTACTGGAAAGGATCCTAAGCGAAGGTGCTAACAGTCCCGCCGATATCTTTATTACTGTGGATGCGGGCAATCTCTGGCGGGCGGAACAAGCGGGAATTTGGCAGTCGGCTCCTTCAAACGTGCTAACTAGCGCCATTCCCGAAAACCTCCGTCATCCCGAGAGCTTCTGGTTTGGTTTCTCGAAACGGGTGCGGGCAATTATGTATAACAAGGATAAAGTCGATCCTTCCCAACTTTCGACTTATGAAGATTTGGCAAGCAGTAAGTGGAAAGGTAAAATTGTCATCCGTTCTTCCAACAATATCTATAACCAATCTTTAGTGGCATCTCTCATCGGAGTTCGCGGCATCCAGGAGACGGAAGAGTGGGCCCGAGGTTTTGTCAGCAACTTCGCCCGCCCTCCAGAAGGTAACGATACGGCACAAATTAAGGCGGTGGCGGCGGGTGTCGGCGATATTGCTTTGGCGAATAGTTATTATTTGGCGCGTTTGGCATCTTCTAGCAATGCCCAAGATAAAGCGATCGCGGAACAGGTAGGTATCTTTTTCCCCAACCAGAGCGATCGCGGTGCCCACGTCAACATCAGCGGCGGCGGTGTCGTCAAGAATGCCCCTAATAAGGAAGGGGCTATTTTGTTCCTGGAACATTTGGCAAGTCCTGAAGCTCAGAAAATCTTCTCCGAAGGCAATAACGAATATCCGGTAGTTGCGGGGGTACCGGCAGCGCCCGTGTTGCAGAGTTTCGGGGATTTTAAGGCCGATACGATGAACGTTTCCACTTACGGCAAGTTGAACCCAGAAGCGATAATGGTCATGGATCGCGCCGGTTGGAGGTAAATGTTGGGAATTGGGAATTGGGAATGGGGAATGGGGAATGGCGTTCTATTGACAATTACCCATTCCGAGTCGGTTAAGAAACCCGGTTTTTTCAAAAAACTTAGGAAACCCGGTTTTTTCAAAAAACCGGGTTTCACAGGCCTTAACCATTATCGTACCAAATTTTTCAACTCTCGCCAGATAGAAGGTTGACCGGTATTTGAGGCGGGATGGGTTAACAGTCCGTGAGTGGGGCTGAATAAAAAAGCGAGTACGAATAACCCGGATGCAACTAATACTATTGCCGGCCCGGAAGGGAGGTTATAAAAGTAACTGACGTACATCCCGCTAATACTAGAAATTACGCCGAAGATTACTCCTAAAATCATCATGTAATGGAGTCTTTTTACTAATAAATAGGCGGTGGCGGCGGGGGTAATTAATAGAGATAAAACTAAGACGACTCCTACTGCTTTGAGACTGGCAACGATGGTCATGCCCATTAACATCATTAAGCCTAAATTGAGCAGGTTTACTGGCAACCCCGCTGCTTGAGAACCTAAGGGGTCGAAGGTGTAAAATAGCAATTCTTTGTACAGCAAAGCTACTACTAATAAAACGACTACGGCTATGATTAACGTGTCGCGAACGTCGCCGACGGTTACTCCGAGAATGTTGCCGAATAAAAAGTGGTTTAGGTCGATTTTATTGTCTTTTTGAATTACGGTAATTAACGTAATTCCCAGGGCAAAAAAAGCGGAAAAGACGATACCCATTGCGGCATCTTCTTTAAGGGGCGATCGCGTCCTAATGATATTAATAAAGACGGTACTAATTACTCCAGCAATAAAAGCACCGATAAAGATATTAGCGCCCAGGATAAAAGCAATAGCCAAACCGGGCAAAACGGAATGACTAATAGCATCCCCTAAAAGCGCCAATCTTTGCACCATTAAATAACTCCCAACCACGGCACAAATTACGCCGATAATAACTGCAACGAGGAGCGATCGCTGCATAAAACTATATTGCAAGGGTTCGATTAAAGATTCTAACATTTTGTTTTGGGGAATGGGAAATTTGTTCGTAGTAATCGCTTCAGCGATTGTTCGTAGTAATCGCTTCAGCGATTGT
>CAZUCT010000269.1:0-9557 GCA_964619285.1 uncultured bacterium
CCAATCGCGCTCCGCGATTACTACGAACCAATCGCGCTCCGCGATTACTACGAACTACTTTTTTAAGTTATGGGGCGGCGTTTTAAGTATTTAATTTTAATTGGGGCTTTTCTCGTAATTTCTGCCTTTACTGTCAGCCGTTACCTTCCTTTTTATTATTCCTTAACGCAGGAGAATAGGGAAGAGAAAAAATTGGAGGCTGCTAAAATTTACGAAACAGCTAACCAGGAGTACGAGGCGGGAAATTATTTAGGGGCCATTGAGATTTATCAACAGGGTTTAAAGATTCAACTGCAGATAGGCGATCGCTCTGGGGAAGCAGATAGCCTAAATAAAATTGGCGCGGCTAATAACCGATTACAAAATTACGATTTAGCTCTGAAATTTTATCGAGAATCTTTAGAAATACGTCAGGAAATTGGCGACTTAAAAGGTGTCGGTAGCGTCCTGAATAGTCTGGCATCAATCTATCACAAACAAGGCAATTATGAGGCAGCTCTAAATTTATATCAACAAGCTTTAGCTATTCGCCAAGAGCAAAAAGATATCCCGGGAGAAGGGCGCACTCTTAATAACATTGGCAGGCTTTACGAACAACAGGGAAATTATGCTAAAGCTTTAGAGTTTTACGGGCAAGCTTTAGAGATTTTTAGAACTAGCGACGATTACAAAAAAGAGGAAATAGCTGTTTCGATTAATCTGGGTTTAGTTAGCAACCAGTTGGGAGAATACGAGGAAGCAATAAAATTATATCGGCAAAGTTTAGACGAGCTAGAAAAAATAGATATTCCTCAGTTTAAGGCTATTATCGCTCATAATCTCGGTTGGGCTTACGAGAATAAAAAAAATTATCCAGAAGCTCTTCAATCTTATCAATTTGCTTTAGAAATTAGTAGGGAAATTAGCGATAAAGTAGGAACCGCTTCTAGCCTCAATTCTTTGGGATTAATTTACGATAAATTAGGGGAACCTTCTCAAGGTTTGAAATTGCTAGAAGAAGCTCTAGCAATTTTTCGAGAACTTGGGGCGAAATGGGAAGAAGGGCGGACTTTGGATAGCATCGGCAGTATTTATAAAAGTTTGGCTAATTACGAGAAAGCACTGGAGTTTTATCAGCGCAGTTTGGCGGTGCAAAAAGCAACGGGCGATCGCTCTGGGGAAAGGATTACTCTTAGCAATATGGGAGATGTTTTTGCCGAGCGAGAGCAGCAAGAATTGGCGATTTTTTTCTACAAACAATCTGTTAATCTGACGGAAAAAATTCGCCGAGATTTAGAAAGTTTGTCTCGCAAGCAACAGCAATCTTATACTCAAACTGTGGCTAATACTTATCGTTCTTTGGCAGATTTATTGTTGCAGCAAAACCGGGTAATTGAAGGTCAAGAAATTTTGGATTTGCTGAAGGTTCAAGAACTGGACGATTACTTTCAAAACGTGCGGGGAAACGAGATAACTTCCCAAGGCATTCAGTTACTCCCCCCAGAAAGGGAAATCTTAGAAAAATACGAGAAAATTCAAGAACCTTCTGTGGTCTTAGAAAAAGAATTGCTAACTTTGCGGGAAATACCCGAAACAGAGCGATCGCCCCAACAAAGAGAACGCCTTAAAAAGATAGAAAAGGAACTGTTAGAAACCATAACCGAAATTAACGAATTTATCGCCAGTAAAGAGGTATTGGAACTGATAGAGCAAATGCAGAAAATAGCGAAAAGCCAACAGCTAACAGTGCCAATTTTAACTCAATTATATGACTTGCTGCGACAACAGGAAGAGCAAAATGCTGTGATACTTTATCCTTTAATTTTGCCCGATCGCCTGGAGTTAATTTTAGTTACGGCCAATTCTCCACCGCTACAGCGGACGGTTTCGGTAAATGAGGAAGAAATTAATCGGGCGATCGCTACTTTTCGTTCTGCTTTAACTAATAGAAATAGGGCGGAATTTCTCTCCAGGTTTAGTAATGTCAATAATGCCACCGATAAGGAATTAATTGCAGCGGCATCCCAGTTATATAACTGGTTAATTAAACCCATAGAAAACGACCTCAAAACCGCTAAAGCTGAAACTATAATTTATGCTCCAGACGGGCAACTGCGTTATCTTCCTTTAGCTGCTTTGTACGATGGCAAACGGTGGTTGGCGGAACGATTTAAAATTAATAATATTACCGCAGCTAGTTTGCTCGATTTTGAGACAGTTATAACTGCTGAAACTAAGATTTTAGCGGGTGGTTTTAGCGAAGGGAATTTTCAATTTGAAATAGGAGCAGAAAAATTTGATTTTCGAGCTTTAAAATTTGCAGAACCAGAAGTAAAAAGCGTTGCTGCTTTATTTCCTAATACCACTCAACTTTTAGGTAAAAACTTTACTATGCCGGGCATGGTTTCTCAGATGAACGGGCATAATATAGTGCATTTAGCAACTCACGCCGCTTTCGTACAAGGGCAGCCGGAGGATTCTTTTATCTTATTTGGAGATGGGAATTTGGTAACACTTAGAGCTGTGGGTAACTGGAATTTAAAGGATGTAAAATTAATCGTATTGAGCGCTTGTCAAACTGGAGTTGGAGGCGTTTTAGGAAATGGTGAAGAAATACTAGGTTTGGGTTATATGATGCAGCAAGCCGGTGCTTTGGCATCGGTGGCGACTTTATGGCGGGTTGACGACGCTGCTACCCAACAGTTGATGGAGGCTTTTTATCGGGAATTGCAAGGGGGAAATATCGAAGAAATAGAAGCTTTGCGACGGGCACAACTTTCTCTAATTCGAGGTAATTATAAGGGCGGACATCCTTATTATTGGGCTCCGTTTATTTTGATTGGCAATGGTTTTTAAAGTAATTAGATGTGAGTTGTTTAAAATAATTTGGTCGCTTTGGGCAAAAGGCAAGAGGCTAGAGGCAATAGTTAAGAAGGCTTCTCTAATTTTTTGCTATTAGCAAAACACTTCCCGAAAAAATCAACAATTGACAATTATTAATTTAAGATTCTGCGGTTTTTTCTTTTTTCTTAAAATCAGGACTTTGAGCTAATTTCAAATATTTACGAACTACTGCCAAGACTTTTTTCGGTTCTATTGGTTTGGTCATAAAACCGGTGGCCCCCACCATTTTTGCCCGAACGCGATCGACAACTCCATCGTTACCAGTTAAGATAATTATGGGCGTATTTTCAAAAAGGGAGACTCGCCGCAGTTGGGTGCAAATTTCATAACCGTTGGCGATCGGCATTACTAAATCTAAAAAGATTAAATCGGGTTTGGCTTCAATTAAAATGGGTAAAGCTTGTACGGAATCTTGAACTGCTACAAATCGATAACCGCCTTTATTCATTATTTTTTCTAAGAGCTTACCTACCTCGGGGCTGTCATCCACGCAAGCGATTGTAGATTGCTTTTTTTCTTTTGATTTATTATCGGAAGATTCCACTAAGGCAGGGCTTCCTTCTGCCCTTTGTTTATCTGGAGTTTCCTCGAGCTGGATTAATTTTTTTCTAACGTAGGGAATTATCGAGCCCGTTATTGTTGGCAAATCTTTTTTGATTAAAGCTGAGATTTCTCTCAGAGAATTTTTACCGTTGACTAACTTGACTAATGTTTGGTAAGTGGCTGGTTTTGTTGCTTTTTGTAATTCTTCTGGTTGAGAGATAATTGGTACTAAATTAGGAGAGCAAGCTGCTAAACCTGCTTTTTTCCATTCATCATAAGACTTTTTAACTGGCGGTAGAATGCTTTCGGGACGAACTACGGCAAACATGAGGATTGATGATTTATCTATGGCACCGTTGGTGTCATTTTGATAAGTTAATTCTTCTCTTTGTTCTTGCTGGAGTATCTCGAATAAAACTTCCTTAAGAGTTGAAATAACCATGGCTTTAGTTTGCTCTTGCGTCACCATATTTCTTCTGGATAAAACTGACAAAAGATGGTAATAATAGCAGCTAACTGAATCTACAGTTCGCAGCTTGAGATTAGCTAGAGAAATATTAGAACAATATTGATGCCAGAGTCGGTGAAAGCGTCGATTAAGATGGGGACCGCCGGTGGCCCAAGCCAAACGACCCAGACAAAAGAAGAGAGTCCAACTTGTTTTTGATGCTACTACTTCTAGCTTCCCTGTAAATTGTTCTGGAAGTTGCTCGATTACCTGGTTTTCGAGATTATTAGCGGTTTTTTGGTTATTGCTCATAAGGCTCTTAACTTAACTTTGAAAATAATTTTTATAATTATGTTTATTTGGAAGTAATTTGACGGTTTAAATTTTTGGGGCTTTATAATTTATTATAAATGAAAAGTTTAAAAATAAATTGTAAAGTTTCTGTATTGATTTTAGAGGACCGGTCAAGAAACCCGGTTTTTTGGAAAAACCGGGTTTCTGAGAGTGAATTAATTTGTCTTGAGAAAGATTTCTTGAGTAATTATACTGTGGCGAAAATAATCAAATCGGCTGCATCCCATTTTTGCTTGCTTTATTATCTCATACTCAGACTCAGAACGAGTATTTATACTCAAAAACGTCGCTTTTTCTTAGAGTACTCGTTATGAATACCAGTCCGATGGCCATCGGACTGCTAACCAGAAGGAATTCTGAGTAATTTTGCGTCTATATTGGGAGCAATACTCGCTCTGGAGGACTTTAACGGTGGATAATCGCGCTCGATACCTTAGCTACCTCGCTGCCATAGCTATTACCCTATCGCCAACAACGGGGGTTTGGGAAACTTCAGCTTTAGCCCAGACAGGGCCAAACCCGGCTAATAACCGGGAAACTGGCGACTCAAAGATAAAAGCAGACGAACTTTTTGAAACTGGCTTGGAACAATTGAGAACGGGCCAGTTTGCAGAGGCCTTGGAAACTTACAAACAAGTCCTCGCCATTCGTCGAGAATTGAACGATCGCCCGGGTATCGCCCAAACTCTGAACAATATGGGGGATGCTTATAGCGAACGGGGCCAAGATTCTGAAGCTTTGGATGTTTTACAACAAGCTCTGGCTATCCGTCGAGAGCTGGGCGATCGCGCGGGAACTTCAGAAACTCTCAATCTCATCGGTTTTGTTTATCGCCGCCAGCAACAATACTCCCAGGCCATGGAATTACACGAAGAAGCTTTGCAACAGGCCCAAACGGCGGGCGATCGCCGCTTTGTGGGGGAGTCTCTCCACAATATCGCTGCAGTTTATACCAGTCAAGGTCAATTGAATCGGGCCCTCGATTTCTACGAACGGGCGATGGTTATCCGGGAGGAAGTGGGCGATCGCCGAGATATTGGCCGCACTCTCAATAACATGGGGGCTGTCTATTTTAATCTGGGCAACTACGATCGAGCTTTAGAAATCTATCAAGAAGCTCTGGCTATTCGTAGGGAAATAGGCGATCGGGCGGGGGAAGCTAGATTGCTCAATAATATCGCTTTTCTCTATCGCCAACAAGGTGAAGATTCCCAAGCTTTAAAGTTTTTTGAGGAAGCAATTACCACTTTAGAAAATATTGCGGATAATCTAGCTTTGGGACGCATTTATAACGTCATTGCCGAACTTTATCAAGAACAAAAACAACCGGCTAAAGCTTTAGAAGCTTACGAAAAAGCTTTCCAAGCTGCCCTAGATGCGGAAGATACAACGGCTCAAATAAGTGCCTTAGATTATTTGGCTGATGCCTATTATAAAGGTGGCGATTTGGTTAAAGCTAAAGATGCTTACGAACGAGCTTTAGCTATTTACCAGGAATTAGAAGACCGCCCCGCCGAAGGCAAAATTCTCAGCGGTTTGGGTAAGGTTTACGCCCTTCTGGGAGATGCCCAAAAAGCACGAGAATTTTTGCTCAAAGCGTTGTCTATTAACCGAGATGAAGCAGAACCGGCCGTGCTGGTGTCTACTCTTAATAATTTGGGGATAGTTTACAACAGTTTGGGGGAATATTCTCTAGGTTTAAATTACCACAAGCAAGCTTTAAGTCAGTTGCAAAGTTTAGACGATAAAGCGGCGGTTGCCGTGGCTTATAAAGGTATGGGAGATGGTTTGTACGAACTGAGGCAGTATTCTCTGGCTTTGGGAAATTACGAGTCGGCTTTGACGAGGTTAAAAGAATTAAAAGATAGCCAGAGTTTGGTAAATGTTTATATTAGTATTGGCAAGAGTTTAGAAAAGTTAGAAAGGGCAAATTTAGCGGTGGCTTTTTACAAGCAAGCTCTTAATCTCAAGCAAGAACTCGGCAGTCCCGAAAATTCAATAATTAATCGCGGTTTGGCGGGTTTGTTATTGCAAAGCGATCGCCTGGCAGAAGCGCAACAGGTTTTAGAAGCAATAAAAATTCAAGAGTTGGAAGGTTATTTGGGAAAGGGCAATAACGAGAATGCTGTAATTTTGCAAATGCTCCCCGCTGAAGAGCAAATATTTGAAGGTAATCCCAAAAACCTTTTGAATTTAGAGTTGAAAGATTTAAAAGCAACTAATATTGATGTTTTTAACCAGGTGCAAGAAAAATTACAGCGGTGGCCGGGGAGCGTTTTATTATATCCTTTGATTTTAGAAGAAAGGTTGGAATTGGTATTGTTTAAGTCCGACGGTTCGGCGGTTCGTAAAACTGTAGAAGTGACAGAAGAGGAATTAAAAAGGGCGATCGCTAATTTCCGTTTAGCAGTTTCCAGCCGTCTCGGCAATGTGGAAAGACCGGCAGAACAACTCTATGAGTGGCTGATAGAACCGATAGAAAACGAACTGGAGGAAGCCAAGACAGAAACGATTATTTATTTGCCAGACCGCCAATTGCGTTACGTTCCTTTGGCAGCACTTTACGATGGGGAAAAATGGCTGGTAGAGCGGTTTAATGTTAATAATATTGCCGCCGCGAGTCTGACGGAATTTGATGCGAACAATAACGGTGCGCCGCGAGTTTTAGCAGCGGGTTTGACTGCAGGAGATTATAATTTGCAAGTGGGGGATAGAGAAGTTTCTTTAATCGCAACTACGGGAGAATTAGTAGAAAATTTGGCAGAAACAATTCCGGGAACTACGATGCTTTTAGATGAAGAATTTACCCCCGAAGGGATGGTAGAAAATCTGAGCGATCGCAACATTCTCCATTTAGATACGCCAGTAGCATTAGTAACCGGAGAAGGGGGGAAAGGCAAGCCAGAAGATTCCTTTATTTTATTTGCCAATGGGGAACGTTTTACCGTGCGAGACATGGAAACATTATCCCTAGAAAATCTCGATTTAGTAGTATTAAGCGCGGTGGAAACTAACTTAGGTAGCGACATGGGAAATGGAGAGGAAATAGTAAGTTTTGGCTACCAAATGCAGCGGGCAGGAGTAGAAGCAATTATTACTTCTTTATGGCGAGCTGACGAGGAAGCCGTAGGGGAGTTTATGACAACTTTTTACGGGGTGTTGCAGGAGGGAAAAAGCGCGGCAGAAGCCTTGCGAGAAACCCAAATTGCGATGATAAGCAAGGAAGGACGCTCTGGGAGAAGTCCTTATTATTGGGCGCAGTTTGTCTTAATGGGAAATGGGTTTTAATTGCCCGAGCAAAATTAATTACATACCGAACAGACAAGATGTCTGTTCTACGGGCAATCCCAATTAAGCGTAAAACAGGCAGGATGCCTGTTCCCAATTAAGCGTAGAACAGGCATCCTGCCTGTTCCCAATTTCCAATTCCCTATTACCCATTCGTGTTTGTTAAATTTTGGAAGCTTGTAGGAAAAAATAGGTCGGAGTTGATAAGTGCTGGCAAATTAGCGATCGCCACTTTTGCGATCGTGGCTTTGTTATTGGGAATGCGCCAGCTTGGTTGGCTGCAGCAGCTAGAACTTATGGCCTACGACCGGATGGTAAGGTGGCGCGAGGAACCGGAGGAAGATCCTCGACTGCTGGTAGTAGGTATTACAGAAGAAGATATCCAGGTTTTCAATAGATGGCCTCTCTCCGACGAGACTATCGCCCGACTCTTAAAAAAACTATCCCAGTACGAGCCGGCGGTTATCGGTCTGGATTTATATAGAGATATTCCCTACGAACCGGGGGCGCAACAATTGAGCGAGCAACTAGAAGCGTCGAATATCATCGCCATTAAAAACTTGGGGGACGATCGAGTAAAAGGAGTTCCCGCACCGCCGGGGATACCGACAGAACGCATCGGTTTTAACGATATAGTGCTAGATGCCGATGGATCGGTGCGACGAAATTTGATGTTTGCTACCACTGAGGAAGGAGTTTTCTTTTCCTTTTCCCTGCAATTAGCTTTACACTATCTCCAGGATGGGGGTATTTCTCCAACTAACAGTCAAGATAACCCGGACAATATTTTCTGGGGAGAAGCGGAGTTTGTACCGCTAGCTTCTAGCGATGGCGGCTATCGGAAAATAGACGATCGCGGCTATCAAATTTTGTTAAATTATCGCTCTGCTAAAAATGTGGCGCGACAAGTTAGCGTAGCGCGGGTTTTGTACGGACGGATGGAACCGGAGTGGGTCAAGGATAAAATCGTGCTTATCGGTACTGTGGCTCCCAGTATTAGAGACGTATTTTTAACTCCCTACAGTCCGGCGGCAGAGGAAACCACGCCAAAGATGCCGGGGGTGTTAGTTCACGCTCAGATGGCGAGTCAAATTCTGGATGCCGTCAGCGGCGATCGCCCTTTATTCTTGTTTTGGGCGGAATGGTGCGAGATTCTCTGGATTTTTGCTTGGGCGTTAATTGGCGGGAGTTTGGCTTTGGGGAGTCGCAATGTTTTGGTATTAGCTGCTAGTCTGCCGGTTTTAATTTGCATTTTGGGAGGTGTCAGCTTTTATCTGTTTTTGAATTATCGGTGGGTGCCGATTATCAGTCCTCTAGCAGGTGTTGTTTTAACCAGTACCACTATTGTAATTTATCGAGCTTTTACATCTCAACGGCAGCAGCAAATAGTGATGCGACTTTTGGGGCAGAATACTTCCCCAGAGGTGGCGGATGCTTTGTGGAGAAATCGCGATCGCCTGGTTAACCACGGCAAGTTACCCGGTCAAAAGTTAACGGCCACTTTGTTGTTTACCGACTTGCGGAATTTCAGTACCATTTCCGAACAAATGCCCCCAGAAAAGTTAATGGATTGGTTGAACGAGTATTTGTCTGTTTTAACTCAGACGGTACAAGACCATCGCGGAATTATTAATAAGTTTACTGGGGATGGCATTATGGCTGCTTTTGGGGTGCCGATCGCTCGCACGACTGTAGAAGAAATTGCGGCGGACGCTCGCAGTGCCGTTGCTTGCGCTTTGGCTATGGGCGATCGCTTGCAACAATTGAACGAGCATTGGCAACTGCGTTCTTTGCCTCCGGTGGAGATGCGGGTCGGAATTTTTACCGGTCCTCTGGTTGCAGGCAGTCTGGGAGGTAAGGAGCGATCGGAGTATGGCTTAATTGGGGATACGGTGAACATTGCTTCCCGCTTGGAAAGTTGCGCCAAAGAACGACAGGAGAGTATTTGTCGGGTTTTGGTGGGTAAGGAAACTTTCGCGCACATCAAGGATGATTTTGATTTCGAGCATTGGGGACCGATGGCGTTAAAGGGGAAACAGCA